>JBJENB010000192.1:0-3355 GCA_051879975.1 Wujia sp. | reverse complement strand
GCACACCTCCTCTCCGCTTCGCTTCGAGTCGGTGATCGCGCGAGCGCTTTCGCTCCTCTTTACTTTCGTGATAAGCTGTGCACACCTCCTCTCCGCTTCGCTTCGAGTCGGTGATCGCGCGAGCGCTTTCGCTCAGCTTCTCTTCCGTGATAAGCTGTGCGCACCTCCTCTCCGCTTCGCTTCGAGTCGGTGATCGCGCGAGCGCTTTCGCTCAGCTTCTCTTCCGTGATAAGCTGTGCGCACCTCCTCTCCGCTTCGCTTCGAGTCGGTGATCGCGCGAGCGCTCTATATAATCATGTATATTTCCACGCCTTCAAGCAAGCTTGGGCGTTAAAATATACATGATTATGCACAGCTTATCACGTCCGACATGTCCCACATGCCGGCTGGTTTGCCGGCAAGGAATTTACCTGCTTCTACAGCTCCCTTTGCAAATACCGACTTTGAGTAAGCCGTATGCTTTATCTCTATTACTTCATCAATTCCGGCAAAGATTACCTCATGCTCTCCAACAATTGTACCGCCTCTTACTGCGGAGATTCCTAATTCCTTGGCATCTCTCTTTTTTCTAACCTGAGAACGGTCATAAATATACTCATATTCATTATTTCTGGCCTCATTAATTGAATCTGCCAGGGCAAGTGCTGTTCCCGAAGGGGCATCCACCTTCTGATTGTGATGCTTCTCAACAATCTCAATATCAAAGCCTGCAGGAGCAAAAACATTTGCAGCATCCTTTATAAGCTTCATTATTGTGTTAATACCAAGACTCATGTTGGCAGATTTAAGAATGGCCACCTTTTCAGATGCCAGTTTAACTTTATTTAACTGTTCCGGAGTAAGTCCTGTCGTACATAAAACAACCGGAATCTGCTTTACAACAGCATAATCCAGAAGCTTATCTACAGCAGCAGCTGCAGCAAAATCAATTATTACATCTGCCTTGACATCGCATGAATTAATATCAGTAAATACAGGATATCCGTTTTCTCTATTGTCTACTACATCAATACCTGCAACGATCTCAGTTTGGTCATCCTCTTTACAAATTCCTGTAATTACCTGACCCATCTTACCATTGCAGCCATGCATGATTATCCTTGTCATGATTTTCCTCCTAGAATTCTATTCCAAAGTCCCTCATAGCCTTCTCTAATCTCTGGGCATTAGCCGGCTCGATTTCAGTAAGAGGCATTCTCAAATCACCTCTGCAAAGTCCCAAAAGTTCAACACCCTTCTTAACAGGTATCGGATTTACTTCGCAGAATAAAGCATCACAAAGCTCCCTTGCCTTAAGCTGAATATCAAGAGAACCCTTTACATCGCCCTCAATATACTTCATAACCATATCATGGGTCTGCTTTGGTGCAACATTTGCAAGAACAGAAATTACACCCTTACCACCCAGAGACATAATCGGAACAACCTGATCATCATTTCCTGAATACAAATCAATACATCCATCAGCTAAGCTCATAAGCTTCATAACCTGTGAAATGTTACCTGAAGCTTCCTTGATTGCAACGATGTTGTCTACATTTTGGGCAAGATAAACCGCTGTTTCCGGCTGGATATTAGTACCTGTTCTACTTGGAACATTATACATAATAATCGGGAGCTTTACGCTGTTTGCTACTGCGGTAAAATGTGCAATCAGTCCCTTTTGAGTAGCCTTATTATAATATGGGGTAACCACAAGAAGACCATCAGCACCATACTTTTCTGCCTCCTGAGACAGATAGATGGCTGTCTCTGTGCAGTTTGAACCGGTACCCGCAACTACAGGTACTCTCTTATTGACCACCTCAACACAGAATCTGATACACTCAAGGTGCTCCTCATGTGTCAATGTTGAAGCCTCTCCGGTAGTACCACACACGATGATACAATCTGTTCCACCTGCAATCTGAAATTCAATCAGCTCTCTAAAGCGGTCATAGTCAACCTCTTTGTTTTCATTAAACGGTGTTACAATAGCTACACCAGAACCAGTAAAAATTGCCATACTAAAGTCCTCCTTGAAAATATGTATTGGCTGAGCTCCGCGCATTATGTGAATCTCACAGAGCGTTTTTTATTATAAAGGGAAGTTCGGAGGACTTTCCTATATAATAAAAAATCGGGTTGGCAAAGATACAGCGCCAACCCGAAATAACTCCTTATTATTTCAAAAGTAGCACTCCATCTTACGATGACAGTCATACAGCTATTTACTGCACACCCAGCACGAAAATGCTTAGACAATTTCCGAACTTCGGCGACATTTCCTTTCCTCCATCCTCATCTGATCTAAGTCATCCGATGGATTACTAATAAATATCGCGCCTCTACCCTTTAACTTGTTAAATTATTAATCAACTTTTACATCTATGTGAATTATAACATTGGCATAGATATATGTCAATCATCTCATGTCTGTAAATGACGTTTTTTCTGTCAACTATTCCAGGCACTCCATTTTGCTGACTGAAACCTCATAGGCAACCTTGTTGACTATTTCGTCAGTACCAACCTTTTTCTGGTATTCACGGCTCTGTATTCTTCCCCACACAGCCACATGCTCACCCACAGCAAGCTTACCTGCAAATCTTGCATTACGTCCCCAGCATATGCATGGAATATAGTCTGATTTGCCATATGCTCTGTTTACTGCCAACAGTATATCCGCAATTTCTCTACCCAGAGGAGTCATTCTGTATATTGGCTCCTTACATATGTATCCATCCAGAAAAATCTGGTTTGGCTTGTTCTCTCTGTCATCCTCCTCGCTGATAAGCTCAATTTCGCGGACAAACACCGACAGGATAAGTCTGTTTTTATTTTCCTCGTGCTTGTTATAGGAACGAAACTGTCCCTTTGCCACAACCTTATCACCGATATGTGAATTCTCAACATCAAATAATCTGTCTGATACCATAAGTGGTATCACATCGTGGGCATCGCTCAATCTACTGACTATAAGATCCACCATATAGAAGCCTTCTCCAAAGATTTCATGACTGAATCTAAAGTCTGATACGATTTCTCCTGCTACTACTACCTGATTGTTGTTTAAGATTTTCTCTGTCATTTATTTTCCTCCCTTTTATACCGTGTATATGTGTACATATAAAATATATTCAGGGATTCAAATATTATTCCAAATTTATTCTGTCAATTTGCATCTAGTTTTGTTGATTATTGCCGTACTCTCTCTGTCTGAAAACCTCGTATCCGATAACTGCCACCGAAGTAGCCGCATTGAGAGACTCCACTCTGCCCTTCATAGGTATCCTGATTAGCTTATCAGCCGTGGAGCTTACCTCCTCACTGAGTCCGTTTCCTTCATTTCCTATTAGAAAACCACAGCCTCCCA
>JBJENB010000191.1:0-4644 GCA_051879975.1 Wujia sp. | reverse complement strand
GATTTAAGCATGGCGGGGCTATGGTGTCTGATAAGCATTCGGGCTTCGTTGTTAACTTTCACAATGCAACCTGCCAGGATGTACTGGAATTGATTGATATAATAAGGGATACTGTAAAGGATAAATTTGGTGTTGAGCTTAAACCGGAGGTCAGGATAATCAAATGAGATTTGTCATAGTAACAGGCATGAGTGGTGCCGGAAAGTCAACTGCATTAAAAACATTAGAGGATATGGGCTTTTTTTGTGTAGATAACCTTCCGGTTATGCTTATTCAGCGTTTTGCTGATATTGCCCATGATGATAAGCTTGAGGTTGATGATGTAGCCATTGGCGTGGATATCAGAAGTGGAGATTCTTTAGGACAACTATCACTTTGCCTGGAGGAACTAAAGAAGAGAAATTACAATTATGAGATACTGTTTCTCGATTCAAATGAGCAGGCTCTGGTAAAAAGATATAAAGAGACAAGGAGAAAACATCCGCTCTCAAATGGTGGTAGAATTAACGAAGGCATTGCAAGGGAGAGAGAAAAAATAGAGTTCCTTAAGCAGAAGGCGGATTATGTAATAGATACCAGCTCATTACTTACCAGAGAATTAAAGGCGGAGTTGGAAAAGATTTTTATGGGTGGAGATGCCTATAATAATATCATCATAACCATTATGTCCTTTGGTTTTAAATATGGTATTCCGAGAGACTCAGACCTTGTATTTGATGTCAGGTTCCTGCCGAATCCTTATTATGTGCCTGAACTTAGGCCGATGACAGGAAATGATGAACCTGTTGCTGCTATGGTCAAGGACTGTGATGAATATAGTGTATTTGTGGAAAAATTGTATGATATGCTTAAATTTTTGATTCCTAACTATAAGAGGGAGGGAAAAAATCAGCTTGTTATTTCCATAGGCTGCACAGGTGGAAAGCATAGGTCTGTAACAGTAGCTAATGAATTAAATGATAGATTGTCTGATTTACCGTACACATCCAGACTGTTTCATAGAGATATTACAAAAGATAGAATTGTAAAGGGAGAATAGGTCATGTCATTTTCTTCGAAGGTAAAAGAGGAATTGTTAGGACATATTGGAAACTCCAGACATTGTCGTCTTGCAGAGCTTGCTGCAATACTTACCATGTCAGGATTGAATGCGGAAACGCAGGTCACAGGAAAGGCAAATAGACTTATATCCATGCTTAATATTGATGTGAATTCTGAAGAGGGGCATTTGGCGTTAAAGCTAAAAGACTGTGGACAGGGATACATAGCTGATCGGATATTGATTGAGAGAAGCTGCTGTAAGCAAGCATATTTAAGGGGCGCTTTTCTGGCATCAGGTTCAATGACGAATCCTGAGAAGGCATATCATTTTGAGATTGTATGCAATGATGCTCCTCATGCGGAGCTGATTGCCTATATTATGTCTGATTTTGGACTGGAACCGGGAACTGTCAGAAGAAAAAAATACTATGTTGTATATCTGAAGGATGGTTCAATGATTGTAGATATACTTAATGTTATGGGAGCTCATAAATCCCTTATGGGAATGGAGAATGTCAGAATACTTAAGGATATGAGAAATTCTGTTAATCGAAGGGTAAACTGTGAAACAGCCAACATTAATAAAACGGTTAGTGCGGCTGTCAAGCAGATAGAGGATATCAGATTTATTGAGCAGACAAAAGGGTTGAAGTATTTGCCGGATAATCTGAGAATACTTGCGGAGCTGAGATTAGAGGAACCAGAGATGCCACTTAAGGAATTGGGAGAAAGACTTGTTCCGCCCCTTGGAAAATCAGGGGTAAATCATAGATTAAGAAAAATAAGCGAAATAGCCGGTGAGCTAAGGAGGAGTTAGTAGAATGTATAAGAAGACAGTTGTAGTTAATTTACCTGAGGATGCAGAGGCAAGACCTGTGGCAATTCTTGTTCAGATAGCGAGCAAGTATGACAGTAAGGTATACATCAATGCAAAGGATAAAAAAATTAATGCAAAAAGCATTATGGGTATGATGAGTGTAGGCTTTGTAAAGGGGCAAGAGCTTGTGCTTGAAGCTGAGGGGACAGATGCTGAAGCTGCAGTAGAAGAAATGGCGAATTATATTGAATCTGTGCAGTAGAGCTTATTGCATAAGTAGCTTTATTATGTTAAAATAATATGCACGACAAGGCTACAAAGGAGGATTTTTGGATGGGAAAGCTTAGTAGTTTTTTGGGGAAAATACCATTCTTGTCAAACTTAGGTGGGAGTAAAAAACCGGCTAAAAGTAATGTAGAGCTTCAGTATGATAAAGCCATTAATCTCATGGAGAATGGCAATGATGAGGAAGCTGTTGAGATATTAGAGAAGCTAGTTGATATTGCGGTTGTAGATGAGAAATATAAGAGTTTCGGTATGGATTCGCTTAAAATAATGGCTGAATTGTATGAAACCGGGAAATACAGCAACTGTAAGGTAACTGTTGATAAGGCCAGGGCTGCAAACTATTATGAAAAGTATGTTAAGCAAAATAAGGATGGCGAGATGATATATAAGCTTGCCAAGATGTTCCTTGAGATTCAGAATTTCTCTAAGGCAATCACTTATTTTGAGAAGGCTACAGAGTGTGATATCAAAGCTGCATATATGAATCTTGGAAGCATATATGAGAATGGTTTGAATCGTATAGATCAGTATGGAAACAAGAGTGATTTTGTTGTTCCGGTTGATTACGACAAGGCCATGATGTGGTATAAGAGGCTTGCAGATACCGGGGACAGCAAGGCAAAGTCAGCGTATGAGAGAGTGGAGTATGCAAGTAAACATACTGACAGTATAGAGTTTGAGGAGAAGGATAAGCTTTATACAGCCATTGCCGAGGCAAGACGTGCCAAGGGTAAGGAGCCAAGATATAAAGCCATTGAGGCTTCCAGACTTCAATACCAGTATACGTATGTTCATAATCAGGTTGATGGATATATTCATAAGCTCCCAAAGGATTGGGTAAAAACGATTAACGAGAATACAGATGAGGAGTACTATGCACCAAGTATAACCTATAAGGATTTTGCAATGTATGTATCCTACGACAGTATTCCGAGAGATTCTAAGAAAACATTGGAGAATTATCTCAGATATTGTAACGATGCATTTGATGAGGAGCTTCAGCTTAAGGCTTATGTGACAGAATATGCTGACGGAATATGTACCACCTTCTATCATAAGGAAATGGAGAAGGGAATAGTTACATTTGCTTTTTATCAGGGCAAAAGACTTGCTTGTATGAAGTTTGTTTGTGCAAGTATGGAGATTATAGAACAGTATGAGGAGATTATCTTTGAAACTGCTAATTCATTTGCCTTTGTGGACCCTACACTTGTAAGTGAGCAGAGCCTTAATCGTAAGGATAACCAGTATTACAGCGAAGCAGTTTACTGCTATTATCTTGAAGATTACGAGGGTGCCATGGCGGCAGCCAAGCAGGCACTTAAGCTGGGAAGTATTAAGGCAAGCTATCTTTTGATTGAGCTTTATTATGATGAGGATTCACCATATAAGGATAATGAGAAGACCATAAGCTACGCTAAGCAATTGTTCGAGGCAACTAAGGATCCTGATTTGGCATTCCTGCTTGGTAACATTTACGACCAGCAACTCAAGGATTATATGAAAGCCCTTAACTGGTATGAGCATGCTCACAGACTTGGACATAAAAGAGTTGCCTTTTACCTTGGTAGATTCTATTACTATGGCGTATTGAGAACCAAGAGAGACGGAGCCAAGGCTCTTGAGTATTTTAAGGAAGCTCAGAGTAATGGTATTATGGAGGCTGAGGCATATATAAAGGATATTCAGGAGCTTGGAGGAGAGGATCTTCAGAGTGCTGTAGAAAAATGGGAGAGATCTGTTGAGGCAGGAAGTAGCACGGCAGCATTAAAAATCGCACTTTATAAGCAGAGTCAGGTGTTTTATATAGCGAACTCCTATGAGATTGAGAAAGCATTTCTTGAAGCACTTGGATTGGGAAGTGTTCAAGCTGCATATGAGCTTGGTAAAATTTATCAGCTTCAGGAGGCCGATGAGAACTACAGAGGCGAGATAAAGAGCGTTGATTATTTTGAGAAGGCCTTTGATAATGGCTTTGAGGGATTTGATAAGGAAAACTTATATAAGGTAATTGAGTATAAAGCCGGCAAGACAGATAATAAGGCTGAGAAGGTTGGCTATTATCTCCAGAGTGCTAAGATGGGCTATGTTCCGGCTATTGATAAGGTTATGGAAATGGTTGACAGTATTACACCGGAGATAAAGGTGTTATACGATGAGTTAATAAGCATAGCAGAGACAGGTGATGATTCGGCTATTATCTCTATGAATAAACTGGAGAAAAAGTACAACGAGCTTGTCATTAAGCAGCCTGCGGATGGTCAGAAGATTATTGAGAATAAGTTCTTCAGACTTGCTGTTCCAAAGGAATGTACTGCTGTTATCAATGATGAGGGTGGTACAATTAAGCTTGCGGATTCTGTTGTTGAGTTTGCCGTAGCAGAAATGCCTGTAAGCGCTGATGATGAGGAAAATTATCTCAAAATATATAAGCTCATTCTTTCCGAATATCTTCCTGATGAAAATGCAGAGATCATAATTGCTAATTCAAGAATGAT
>JBJENB010000190.1:0-4699 GCA_051879975.1 Wujia sp. | reverse complement strand
TGCAAAATGTAAAAAACAAATATTATAATCTACTATATTATAAGTCATGGAGAAATTAGAATGAAGTGTCAGGCAATAATAGCTGAATATAATCCTTTTCATAACGGACATCGTTACCTTATTGAAGCTGCTACGAAAATTACTGATGCCCAATGCACCATCGCCCTTATGAGCGGTTGTTTTTTACAGAGAGGCTGTGCTGCAATGTGGGACAAATATACCAGGGCATCCATGTGTGTCTCTGCAGGCATAGACCTTGCTCTTGAGCTGCCATTCCCATATGCCACAGGCAGTGCATATGACTTTGCAAATGCAGCAGTATCGATTCTTAACAAGCTTGGATTTATAGACTACTTATGCTTTGGAGCTGAGTCAGATGATATCGAATGCATGAATCAAATCTCCGATATATTGATAAACGAGCCGGAGGGTTTTTCAGTATTACTGAAGAAGCATCTGTCCCTGGGTAAGCCCTATCCCTCGGCAAGACAGGCAGCTTTATTGGAATATACCAATGATGAAAATCTATCATCTGTAATAAAAACGCCAAATAATATTCTTGCAATAGAGTACATTTGCGCCCTTAAGCGAACGAATTCATCAATCAAGCCAGTAATAATAAAACGCATGGGCTCCGGCTATCATGACAAGAATTTGATAAGACAATTCAGCTCTGCCACAGCCATAAGAACAAGTATCGAAAATAATTTGTTTCAGGATAAAAACAGCACCACACTTTCAGATATCAGAACGCAAATACCGGATAGTGTATATGATATTATAATGAAGACATCAAAGATTTATGGTGTAATTCTGCCGGAGGACATCCTTCCATTTTTGCAGAGTGCCATTTTATCTTCGGCAGAAACATCAGATATATGTGATTTATCCCCGGAGCTATTTTCTAGAATCAAAAAGACATCCGCCTGTAAAGGATACCGGAAAATCATTGATGACCTAAATACAAAAAATATAACGGAAACAAGAATATGCCGAAGTCTGATACATTTCATTATGGGTTACACGAACAATGACAGAAATTCCTTTGTCAAAGACAGCTATGCATATTACGCCAATATCCTTGCTATTAAGAAAGAAAAAACATATCTTATCAGAGATGTCAAGTCCAAGAGTGCCATCCCATTAATTACAAAAAAGGCTGATTTTGCTGAATATATGTCCCAATATCCTGAAATCAATTCTAAAAACGCAAGCAGAATGTGGCAATTGGATACCAGGGCAACTGATTTATACAATTGTCTAATATATAACCGATATGGGTACACTGCAGACAATGATTATACCATTAAGCTTCCTGTACTATAATTTAAAGTTATTTTTTGTTATAGTCCCAAATATATTTATAACAAAATGCCATAGGTGCATAACAAATGCTGATTATCATATTAATAATGCTTCTGTTCGTTGCAGAGAATCATCTGGTAATTGCCGGTGCAACCTATGGTCTCATGCTTTGGTATCAATGTATTATTCCTACCCTTCTTCCCTTTATGCTCATATCAGGAATATTTATAAATCGCTTTTCCTCTACTTCCATGTACGGACATTCCGATAAAAGTACAAAAATGATATTATGTACAGTCTTTCTGGGGGTATTGTGCGGTTATCCCATTGGCGCCAAAACCAATGCTGATTTCATATCCAAAAAGGGATATGATTCTGCCATCGGAAATATAATCATGCCTCTGGCAAACAATTCAAGTCCAATGTTTATCTCCGGCTATGTAGCACACATAATTCTAAGAGATACTATCCCATTTGTTAAAATTCTGCTTCTGATTTACATACCATATATTCTATTAACAGGCTTGATGCTTTGTATTTATCATTGCATAAAAAAAAGAAAAAGCTTAAACAGTGAGTCGTTTATTCAAGAAGCATCAAAGAAAAACATTCAAACAAGAAATCAGGAGCATACCAGCCGGGAAAAATCAGGTGTCAACAGTACCTCCACGGATGACAACATGCTGAAATCAGTAATACAGATAACCTATGTGGGAATTTACATCATAATCTGTTCAATTATAGTTGAATTTATAAACAATCTTCCCTATGACATTCCATTAATTAAGTCCCTTGCAGCCGGTTTCGTTGAGATTACCAGAGGATTAAAGGCTCTTGAGGGAATCACATTTTTGTCTTATAAAATAAAAACAGCCCTGATAATCGCCGCTACCTCCTTTGGCGGAATATCTGCAATACTCCAAACCAACAAGGTAATACAGGACACAGGACTGTCTATATTATTCTATACTATAATCAAATTGTGTTGTGCAATGGCGACCTTTGGATTAACGCTTTTATTCATCTAAGAAGTCATCATCGTCCTCTTCATAATCCTCGTCGTCATCCTCTTCATCATCATAATCATCCTCATACTCATCACCATCTTCTCTTTGGATAGGCTGTGGTGTATTAGCAGGCTGATTGTCAGAAAATGCACTGTCAAGCTCGTCCTCATCTGTTGAATATGACATCGTGCTTGAAGCAGTAAGAAGATTAATGTTGGCTTCCATCTCGCTCATATTCGTCTCAATTACGTAATTGTCATTTTCCAGTGACTCAATGATGGTTCTGTAGTTTTCCTTCTCCATATCATGTATCTTGGCAAAGATATCTCTCATCTCTGCAAGCTTATCCTTAGTATAATACATTGCACCAAGTCGAATCTGGCTTGCCTCCTCAGAAGCCTGATCTACTATCTGCTGGGCTTGATCTCTAGCCATTTCAAGAATTTCATTTGCCCTGATATTAGCAAGCTCTGTAATCTGATGCTGATCCACAAGCCTGTTAGCCTCATTTACAGACTCTGTTATAATTGCATCCGAGCGTGTTCTTGCATCCGCAAGAATAGCCTCCTTGTTACGCATTATTTTTTTACATCTTTCAATCTCACTAGGAAGCTTAAGCTTAAGTTCATTGAGCATAGACTCTAGCTCATCCTTGTGAACAATTATCTTATTTTGAGACAAAGGCTGATATTTACAATTATCTATAAATATCTCTATCTGATTAATCATCTCTTCTACGCCTTTTTTACCCATAACACAAATCCTCCTATAGTTATTTAATCTTATCTATAAGCTTTGAAGCCACACATTCCGGTACAAATTCTGTAACATCAACTCCATATCTTGCATATTCCTTTACAATACTTGAACTTAAGTATGAATATTTAAGACTCGTTGATAAAAACACCGTATCAACATCCGATGAAACAATTCTATTACTCTGAGCCATCTGCATTTCCAAATCAAAATCCGTCAATGCTCTCAGACCTCGGATGATAACATTGGTATTCTTCTGTTTCACGAAATCCACCAACAAACCATTGAAGGATTCAACAGAAACGTTTTCTAAATAGGATACACTATCCTTCAACATATTAACACGTTCTTCCAAAGAAAACAATGGTGTTTTTAATGTATTATTTAAAACACCTATTATTACATGGTCAAAAATCTTAGCAGAACGCTCTATAATATCCAGATGTCCCAATGTAACCGGATCGAAGCTTCCGGGGTAAACAGCAATACTCATAATCACTCTCTTTTCTCCAAAAAAATATGTCTATTGGTTTTATATTTTTTATCCTTAAGGATATCAAAGCCTAACGCATCAACATAAGAAAAATCTTCATTTACATCCGCCTCAATCACAATTAAGGTATCTGTGGTAAAGCTCTTTTCCGATAATATCTTCAAAACATTTTTTTCAAGTCCCTTTCCGTATGGCGGGTCCATAAAAATCACATCAAAATCTATCTTTTTTAATCCTGAGACATAGCTAATTGCATCATATCTGTACAGTCTGCTCTTGTCAGTAAACTTGGTATGTTCAAGATTATCCTGAATACATTGACAGGCCTTATTATTCTGTTCAATAAATACACAGCTTTCTGCTCCTCTGCTCAAGGCTTCAATTCCTATCCCCCCGCTTCCTGCAAATAAATCAAGGAAGCGTGATTCCGGTATATAAGGCATGAGCATATTAAACAGTGTTTCCTTTATTCTGTCTGTCGTAGGTCTTGTATCATTACCTTCAATTGTTTTAAGTCTAAGACTTCTTGCGGTTCCTGCAATAACTCTCATTATGAATAACCTCTTTATTTTTGTCAACTAATATAGAATATAAATTAAATATATTTTCTTGCTTTGATACCATATAATATGTTTGCTAATCTTTAATTTGTACCTTTAATGGTCTGCTTAACCCACTTACCTGTCTCTGACAGCTCAGCATCTGTCCAACCGCTGGTCTTTGTGCATGAGGAAGATATCAGTGCAGAGGTTTCATCTTTATTTGAAAGGCTCCAGGCTGCGTAGGAAAGATTATTATCATTTATAAGCTGCATCCACAAATCAGCCTGATTATAATCATTTGCTCCATTTCCTGAGGCATCACATATACTGAATTCACTGATAAATATCGGAATACCTGCCTCCAATGCTGTCTTGACCTTATTTCTTATGTTATCTGTATGAGTTGCCGCATAAAAATGAACAGCATACATGAGATTATCATAGCCCTTTACCGGATCCTTTGCAGCAATATCAGCATCCTGACTCCATGTAGGTGTACCGATGATAATTATTGCATCCGGACAGTTTTTCCTGATAACAGGTATAACCTCCTCTGCGTATGACTTTACATCAGCCCAGGTAGTTCCGCCATTCGG
>JBJENB010000189.1:0-4713 GCA_051879975.1 Wujia sp. | reverse complement strand
ATCTTAGAGAAAATATTCCTATTAAGCAGATTATGGAGAAATATAATGTAAATAGTATTGGCTTTTTAATTTTTATTGATAACGATGCCGGTTCAGCTGTTACATATCCGCATTATAAAGAGGAAAGTGAATACTGGTATAATGAGATATGCTTTATCCCTATAAGATGGAGTAATGGAACAGGAAATGTTAATCCTGACACATACGCCCATGAGATTTTACATTTGTTTGGAGCCAAGGATTTATATGAAACCAGTACACATGACGGATTTTCAAGAAGCTTTGTTGAATATGTGTACGACAAGTATCCCAAGGACATCATGCTGGGATATTCTTCAAAAACTGTTTCTATGAAAAATAAAATAAAAGAAGAGATAACGGATATAACGGCATATTTCTTGGGATGGAAGGATAATATACCTGAATTGGAGACCTATCCGAGTATTGCCTATGACATTCCGGCAATTTTTTATAATAAAAATTGCACCGGCGCTGAATATGCCGAATATATGCTTCCTGCCAGAAAGGCAACACAAAATAGTAGTTATACAGCCAAAATGATAGAAAATGGAATCTGCATAATTATTGTGTTGGCCATTTTGGTTAATTTTATCAGAATGGATAAAAGTAATCGTAGGGGACCAAGGGAATATGAGGTCAAGGTACTTGATGTTGACGATATAGATTACTGGACAGGAGAGAATACATCTGAATCGGGTAGTCATTTTTCCGGTTCAGACATTGATTTTTCTGATTCAGGATATAAAGCTTCCGGTTCAGACATTGATTCTTCTGATTCAGGATATGAAGCTTCCGGTTCAGAAGACGATTTTTCCGAATCAGGATATGAAGCTTCCGGTTCGGAGGATGCTTCCTCTGAAAGTGACGATGATATATAAAACGATAGAAGCTGGGGGTAGAAAATGGATAATATATTAAAGAAGGTAATATTGGCGTTGATAATCATAATCGCATTTCTTTTGGGAATTTTTGCCGGTATGAGTATACAAAAAAACAGAGACAAGAGAAATGATGAGAAGGTCGGTACAGTAGATACAGATAATATTGCAGGTGCTGATTCCGTATCTGAAGAAAGCGTATCATCTGAAGAAGCTTCAACTACGGAGAACGACAATAATTCCACAGGAAATCAGGAACAAAGTGACTCTTCAGGCGTTACGGTAAATCGTGATGTAGATTATGGTGCCATGGATGTTCCGGAACCAACTACAGATGATTGGTTATCGGTAGAGGGAAATAAGATAGTTGATTCAGACGGAAACCCTGTATGGCTGACCGGTATTAACTGGTTTGGATATAACACGGGAACCAATACCTTTGACGGCTTATGGGCTGCAGATTTAAATCAGTCAATACAGGAAATTGCTAATCATGGCTTTAATGTTATCAGAGTGCCTTTTTCTTCTGAGCTTATACTTCAGTGGTCAAGGGGTGAATATCCGACTGCAAATTTTAATCAGGCAACCAATTCATATCTCGTTGGAATGGACAGCCTTCAGATATTTGAATATGTAATAGGACAGTGTCGTGCCAACGGTTTAAAGATTATTATTGATATACATTGCGCTGAGACCAATGCAAGCGGCCATGTGGTCAATCTCTGGTATTCTGAACGAATAACCATGGAGGATTATCTGGCTTCCCTTTCCTGGATGGCAGACAGATATAAAAATGATGACACAATTATAGGCTACGACCTTGAGAATGAACCTCACGGAAAGCCTTATGAAGGGTCTGGAGCAGCAAAATGGGATAATTCAAAGGACCCAAACAACTGGAAGTATGCCTCAGAGCTTGCTGCAAATGCCGTTTTGTCAAAGAATCCAAATGCACTGGTATTTGTTGAGGGTATCGAGATATATCCTATAGATATTGAGACTAACGGAGATTTTTCTTCCACAAATGAGGATGATTATTATTTTAACTGGTGGGGAGGAAATCTTAGAGGTGTGGCAGATTATCCTGTAGATTTAGGAAAATATCAGAATAAGCTTGTATATTCTCCACATGATTATGGACCTACTGTATACCAACAGCCATGGTTTGAGGGAGATTATGATTACGATTCATTGATGGAGGACTGCTGGTATGATAATTGGCTCTACATACATGACCAGGAGATAGCGCCTCTTCTCATCGGTGAATGGGGTGGCTTTATGAAGGACCCAAATCTTAAATGGATGACATATCTGAAACAGCTCATTAAGGAATACCAGATAAACTATACCTTCTGGTGCTTTAATGCTAATTCAGGAGATACAGGTGGTATGGTTTTGGATGACTTCACAACCTGGGATGAGGAAAAATATAATTTTGTAAAAGAGGTACTATGGAGTGACGGCTCCAAATTCATAGGACTCGACCACGAAATACCTCTTGGAATAAACGGAATATCACTTGGGGATTACTATTAATGATATTCAATCTTGAAATATCCATATTACTTGTATTATAATTCATTTGGCGATGAGAAAAATAATTTTTCGAATCGAAATTGTTAGTTTTGCTCTATGCATAAAGAAGTCATGTCCATTTTTTTGATGTATATTGAGATAAGGGCATGATATCAAGTATTGTAAATGATAAATAAATATAAAGGAGAAATAAAATGAGTAAGAAACCAGTAGTTTTAATGGTACTTGATGGTTATGGTATCAGCGATAAGACAGAGGGTAATGCCATTGCCATGGCAAATACACCTGTAATGGACAAGCTTATGGCTGAGTGTCCTTTTGTAAAGGGATATGCTTCAGGACTTGAGGTAGGACTTCCGGAGGGACAGATGGGTAACTCTGAGGTAGGACACATGAATATCGGAGCCGGTAGAATCATATATCAGGAGCTTACAAGAATCACTAAGTCAATCAAGGACGGAGATTTCTTTGAAAATGAAGAAATGCTTGCGGCAATTGATAACTGTAAGAAGAACAATTCAGACCTTCACCTGTGGGGACTTCTCTCAGACGGCGGTGTTCATAGCCACAATACTCATTTATATGCAATATTAGAGCTTTGTAAGAGGCAGGGACTTTCAAATGTATATGTTCATCCTTTCTTTGACGGAAGAGATACACCACCTGCATCCGGCAAGGCATTTCTTGAGGAGCTTGTAGCAAAGATGAAGGAAATCGGCGTAGGTAAGATAGCATCTATGTCAGGACGTTACTACGCTATGGATAGAGATAACAGATGGGATAGAGTTGAGCTTGCATACAAATCCCTTGTAACAGGAGAGGGTGTTCAGTCTGAGGACCCTATAGCTGCCATGCAGGAGTCATACGACAAGGAGGTTTATGATGAGTTCGTGCTTCCTACCGTAATTACTGAGAACGGCAAGCCTGTTTCACTGGTTAAGGCTAATGATTCCGTTATATTCTTCAATTTCAGACCTGACAGAGCAAGAGAGATAACAAGAGCATTTTGCTCAGATGATTTTGATGGTTTTGAAAGACCAAATGGCCGTATGCCACTTGTATATGTATGCTTCAAGGATTATGATGAATCAATTCCAAATAAGCTTGTAGCATTTAAGAAGGAGGAAATCACCAATACCTTCGGTGAGTACCTTGCAGCAAATGGATTAAAGCAGCTCAGACTTGCTGAGACTGAGAAATATGCTCATGTAACCTTCTTCTTCAATGGTGGAGTTGAGGAGCCAAACAAGGATGAGGATCGTATTCTTGTTAAGTCACCTGCTGTTGCTACCTATGACCTTCAGCCGGAGATGAGCGCTCCTGAGGTTGGTGAGAAGCTTGTAGCTGCAATTGAATCCGGAGAATATGATGTAATCATTATCAACTTCGCAAATCCTGATATGGTAGGACATACAGGTGTAATTCCAGCAGCTGTAAAGGCTGTAGAGACAGTAGATGAATGTGTTGGCAAGGCAGTAGAGGCTGTCAAGAAGGCAGACGGCGTATTATTTATCTGTGCAGACCACGGTAATGCAGAGCAGATGATTAACTATGAAACCGGAGCACCACATACAGCTCATACCACTAATCCTGTTCCATTCATTCTTTATAATTATAAAGACGGTGTTGGTCTTAGAGAGGGCGGTTGTCTTGCAGATATCGTACCGACTATTCTTGAGATTATGGGATTTCCACAGCCGGCTGAGATGACAGGAAAATCACTTCTTGTATCCTAGTAGAGTGCTTCGCGCTCCTATGTTACAAAAACACTACTAGTGGTATAAAAATACAAAGGAGAGGGGAAAAGCATGTTAAAAAAGTTTTTTAGCGAATTTAAGGACTTTGCATTAAAGGGGAATGTAATGGATCTTGCAATCGGTGTTATCATCGGTGCAGCTTTTAAGGATATTGTTACATCCTTGACTGATAATATTATCAATCCAATCATCAACTCTATCGGCGGAGCTGAGGTTGGCGGATGTATTGAAATTTTCAGTACCGGACAGTATATCAATTATGGAGCCTTTATAACTGCCATAATCAACTTCCTTATTATGGCATTTGTCATCTTCCTTATCATGAAGGGCGTTAATAAGATTATGTCCCTCGGCAAGAAGAAGGAGGAGCCTGCAGCTGTTCTTACAAGAAAGTGTCCATATTGCTTCGGCGAGATTGACAAGAAGGCTACAAAGTGTATGCATTGTACCGCTGATGTAACACCTGAGGAGACCAGCTATGAAAAGTCAAGTATAAATTAGCTGGAAATTTCAAAATTCTT
>JBJENB010000188.1:0-4743 GCA_051879975.1 Wujia sp. | reverse complement strand
CATTGTATAATAGCTGTCATCGGTAACTAATTCATATCTGCTTCCGTCATATGTATTCGACCATCCAATATCCGCAAGATAGACGTCCCCGGTTTCAGAGTCATATATACGCTCACATCCAAGTATAGTGTCACAGTATTTCTGAACCTGAATATCATGGGCGGTTTCCCTTGCATACCATGACTCCATAATCATATCCGATATCTCGTTATAGGTCTGTGAAATCTGATATGAGGTTTGCATAACCTGATTCCATGCAGCCTTACGATCCGATTCAAATTGCTCAGTAAATGTGAGGGATGCAAGACATGAATCCATAATTGGCTGCCAATTTATGAATTCACCCTGCGGTGAATAATACATGGAAGTACAGCTTGCTATCAGAAACATAACATCTATCTGATCAGAAAACATGTCCATTAGGTTTTCGTTCACATAGTAAGGGCCCACATCCAAAATCGTTGTAGTAAACAAGCCATCACATGCCTCTCCATTTGCACCGGTAAAGGTTCCCTGAATAATCTGTCCTCCCAGAGGGCTCGTCCCCAAATCCTGAATAACGCTAAAATCCGTTCCCCAGTTATTCATTGAAAGAGCTTCGCCGAAAAATCCGGATGAGTTTGGAGGATTACATACGATAAATTGATTATATAAACCTCCATAATATGAAACCATCAAGTCTTTTGCCTCCTGTGATTTGTATATGGCGTCATAATAAATCTGGAAAGCAAAACAATAATTTGGATTCTGCGGATTATAAACCCTTATCATATAGGTTATTGGCTCCGGATTGTATATGTCCACTGTCCATCCCTTCGGAATCGTTATGTTTACATATTCATTTGAGAAGCTTTCAAACTCAACAGTTGCCGCTTCATTCTTGGTAATCTTGATATCCTTGTCCGAATCAATCTGCTCCGTTGTAGCCTCTGTTGTAGTTGGACTCTCTGTCTGAGAATCCTGGTCATCCTTATCTTCATTTCCGGTTTCTCCCCAAAAGGCTATTCCCCCATCCGTTTTTTCTGATTTTGCTTCCTCCTTGCCACAGGCACATAGAAGAAGCAGCATTGCCCCCGCAAGAATTCCTGCCATTATTCTTCTCTTCATAGCACTCCTCCACTCTTTTTAACAGACTACAATAATCATAATCTCAATATATTTGCCTAATTATCCTATTTTGTGAATATTATTTCAATACTTTTGCCAATAATGACAACTGCCTTTTTTGGCAAATTACCCTAAATTTATTTTTTTGTGATATAATATGAAGCGCGCTGATGCGCGCGTAGGTCATCAAACTTCGTTTGGTGACATGATATAATATGAAGCGCGCTGATGCGCGCGTAGGTCATCAAACTACGATACACATTTTAAAGGGAGAATGTATAATGAATTTTCAAGAATTACTAATTGATTATTGTAATAGACTAAACTGTACACAGAATGACTTAACAATTGACTCAGGATTATCTGCCCCTGTCATAAGCAGATATATATCCGGCGAACGTACTCCTGCAGTGGACAGCGAACAGCTTAATTCCCTTGCAAAAAGGCTGTCAGATATAGCACTTGCCAAAGGAATGGATAATGTGGATTACAGCTACAATAGTATTCTGTCCACGATGACCAATGCATTACGTTTAAAGGAGCAGCAGTACAGCTCTTTTGTAACTAAGTTTATCACTCTAATAGATTTGTTTGATATTAAAATAAAGGATTTAGCTAAGGGAATTAATTTTGATGCTTCATTTTTATATCGTGTCCGTTCAGGAGAACGACGCCCTGCCAATCTGGACAACTTCTGTGATTTAGTGGCCTTTTACATTGTAGATAATTATAATTCCCCAACTGATATTGATAGAGCTGCTTCCTTCCTAAAATGCGATGCAGACATATTGTCTGAGAGGGAAGCCTACGCCCGCCAAATCCGACTTTTTTAATCGAAGCCCCGAAGATAACAGACTTTGACTTTGATGTGGATGGTTTTCTGAGCAAGCTGGATGAATTCAACCTTGATGAATACATAGAAGCTATACATTTCAATGATATCAAAATACCTACATCTCCTATTCATTTGCCAATTTCCAGATACTATTACGGCATAACCGAAATGCGCAAGGCTGAACTTGATTTCTTCAAAACTACTGTTTTATCAAAATCCGCTGAAGATGTTTTTATGTATGGTGATATGCCTATGAATGATATGGCTGAGGACATGGATTTTAACAAGAAATGGATGTTCGCCATTGCTGCCACCTTAAAAAAAGGACTTCACATCAACATAATCCACAATCTGGACCGACCATTTGATGAGATAATACTGGGACTTGAGGCATGGATTCCAATTTATATGACCGGGCAGGTTTCCCCTTATCATCTGGAGGGATATTCAAATGATGTATTTCATCAATTAAACTACTGCTCCGGAAGCGCAGCCTTATTTGGAGAATGTATCGATGGTTATCATGATGATGGAAGATATTATTTAACAACCAACAAGCACGACATAGCTTATTATCGCAAAAAAACCAATGACTTACTTGAGCATGCCAAGCCACTCATGGATATCTATAATTCCTCTGAGGCATTTAAATATATGAACTTTTTCAAGAAAAGTTTGAACGAAGTAAAGGCAGACCGTCGCGTTATCGCCACAGGTCTGCCTCTATACACCATGCCTGAGAAGCTCCTTAACCATATGATATCCGCCCTCTCTCCTGACAGACAAAAAGCTGTTATGGATTTCTACCATACCTATAAGGAAGAAATAGCACAATTTTTAGATAAAAACCGAATAACTTATGTCTATCATATTTTATCTGAGGAAGAATTCAGTAAGCAGCCACTTACCTTTTCCGTTCCTGAGCTTTTTATTCCTCCTGCAAGAGAATATTCCTATGAAGAATATTTATGCCATGTGCAGGCGACCTTAGACTTTGCCGCTTCTAACGCCAACCTTATATTCAACAGCACCGATGAATCAGCATTTAAAAATATCCAAATTACAATCGTTCAAGGTAATTACTTTATTGTAAGTAAATGTAAATCACCGAATATACATTTTGTAATCCGACATCCTATAATGCTGAAGGGAATCGAAAATTTTTATGCCATTAAGAAGGATTAATAGCATCTGAGGTATTCCTTCACGGCAAACAAATCCGGCAGAATCATCTCTGCCAATTTATGCATTTCATCGGACGGCTCCATCATATCCGGAACCATAATAGCTCTGACTCCCGCTGCTGCCAATGCTCTGATTCCATTATGGGAATCCTCTATACCATAGGCATGAGCGGGACTGACATGTAAATCCTCACATGCCTTTAGAAAAATATCCGGCTCCGGTTTGCTTTTCTCTACCATATCTCCACAGATTACCACATCAAAATATTCCAAAAGACCTGCATCACGAAGCTCCCTCCGAGCTATTTCAGACCTTGTAGACGAAGCCAATGCCACCTTTTTCTTATGCTCCTTAAGAGCCTGTAGCAGCTCATGCACTCCGGGCTTTAGTGGCAAACGGCCTTCTGCGTACCTTGTATGAAACAGGTTTGACATTTCACTTTTATATGCATCGTAAGGAAAATCCTGTCCATACCAATCCAGAAAAACCTTCTTGGTTGCTTCCCTGTTTAATCCCAGACAGGCTCTGCAGACATCCTCAATACCCGCCACATGATATTTATCTGCGATTACATTCCAGCATTCCAATACCTTTATCTCCGAGTCAAATATGACTCCGTCCATATCAAAGATAACTGCCTCGTACATATTGAAAACCTCACTGCATATTTGTTATGTAAATATGTATTACTTCGCCTGTGAAAATGTGTATTCGCCATCACTGGTTACATAGAAGGAAGTGTCTCCTGAATAAACAGTGCTGTCTCCGAATACCTTCCATTTTCCGCCACCAAGAGAATAGGAATACTCCTTGAGCAATTTAACCTTCTCGTTTGACGGAATAAGTCTTGTCTTCATCCAATTTGCAGCTACGACTACTTTTATTTCACTTTTATTTCCTGCAATATCCACGCATACAATCTCATACTTTTCTTCACCATTATTTGAAGCAAGCTGCAGGGTAGCTTCGCCATCTTCAAATTCTACGGATTCTCCGTTTACCAATATCTCCTTGAGATTATCATCCTTTATAATTATTTCTGCGCTGTCTCCATAAATGGTATCTCCGGATGCTGCATTTAGTATTACCGGTGCAGTTTTATCGATTTTTATTTTTGATACCTTTATACCGGATGTCTTTTCGCCTGTATTTGTTTTCTTCAAATACACCAAAAGTCCATCAGTTGACTCCTTTATCTCCAGCTTATCTGAATATTCTCCGTCCAATTTATCCGAAATAAGATATCCTGCAGGAGGTACAATGGTTACGGCAGATGTATAATAGTTTTCTTCGCCTGCTTTACCATCAATGCTGTATGGTACTTCAGGTGCTGCCAAATAGTTGATAGAAAAATTACATGTTGCAATCAGCTGCTTGTATTCCTCTGTCTCCGGAAATGTTACTCTTACAGTATACTCACCTACCTTTGTAGGCTTTGTGGTGGTATATGTAGTATCCGAAGCATTTTTCTGCTTATATTCTATGACAGCATTATCTGTTCCATTGGTAGATGATGCTATTACAGGTACTGGCAATCTTCCGTAATTTACATCAGTTACAATTACACTTCCTGTACCTATTTTCTTACTCTTTGTGAACTTGGCGTACAGTGTTAT
>JBJENB010000187.1:0-4757 GCA_051879975.1 Wujia sp. | reverse complement strand
ACCCAATACCAACGTTGTGATCGGTAGACAGCAGGGGCTTGCTAATATCGTTATAAGTAATGTTCATATTAGCAAAAAGCATTGTGAGATGTTTTATGATGATTTAAGTGGTTCATTCTGTCTTGTTGATCATTCTACTAATGGAACGTATGTGAATGGTGAAAGAATTAAAAAAGAGGAAATTTATTCTTTTAAACCGGAGTTTCTGCTTGGATTGGGTAATGAGTGTGTTATGAAGGTGGGGGTAAAAAATGCTTAATGAAGAAAAGAGACAGCAAGATATAGTTACAGTTAGATTGGAAAAAAGTATAGATTTAGATGCTTTATATAATGAAGCCGATAGTAAAACCCTAAAAATTCATATGGGCATATCCAGTATAATAGGAACCCAAAAAAATCAGCAGGATACGGTTTTTGGACATATTGAGGGAGATAAAGCTATTGCAATAGTGTGTGATGGGATGGGTGGCATGAATGGTGGTGAGATTGCCAGTCAAACAGCCGCAAAAATTCTCGCAGAAGATTTTTTTAATCTGAGCTTAGGAGAGCCAATTCCACAATTTTTTAGAAGAGAAGCGTACAAGATGGATGAAGCGGTATTTTCACTTACTGACTCAAATAATCAGCCATTGAATGGTGGAACTACTGTTGTATCGGTAATAGTTTATGAGAATAAATTATTTTGGCTATCTGTAGGAGACAGTAAAATTTACATAATAAGGAATGGAGAGATAATTGCTGTAAATAGGGAGCATAATTATAAGCTTCTTCTTGATAGTAAATTGAAGAAGGGACTTATAACTGAGGAGGAGTATAAGGCGGAAGAAAATCAGGCAGAAGCTTTGGTAAGCTATATTGGTATCGGAAATCTTAATTTGATGGACATAAATGAATCTCCGTTTGAGTTATTGGAAGATGATATTGTTATTCTTTGCAGTGATGGCTTATATAAAAGGCTTTCTGATGAAGAAATTATGAATATCGTAATGCTTGAGGAACCTGATATGGAAAGAGCTGCCAGAAGACTAACAGATGTAGTCATGAAGAGAACAAAGAAAGCACAGGATAATACATCGCTAGTGTTACTACAGTATAGTAGGTGCTAGTGTAAAATATAAATTATTTTAGGAGGAAATTATAATGAATTTAAAAAGATGTGAAAAAGGGCATTTTTATGATGTAGACAAGTTTGCGACTTGTCCACATTGTCAAGGAAGTGAATTTGATGATGAGAGTATGAAAAATACTGTAAATTATTCGGCACCTGATTCGCAGCAAGGGGTTACAATTCCTGCAACATCAGCATACGAAGGCACCTCAGCTTTTGATGAGGTTGTTACAATACCTTCTACGGAAGCAGCTCAATCATTGAGTGATTTTGTAAAGACTGCATCAGCCGGTCAGTCAGCAGCATCGGTTGAGGATGAAATTAAAACAGTTAGATGGAGTCCGGAAAATGTAAAGTGTGAACCTGTTGTAGGTTGGCTAGTATGTATAAATGGTGGTAATGCCGGACAGAGCTTTATGTTGAAGAGTGGAAGAAATTTTATAGGAAGAGGCGCAACTATGGATGTTGTCTTAACAGGTGATAATAGTGTATCTCGAGATAGGCATGCAATTATTTTGTATGAGCCAAGAAAGAGGGAATTTATTGCTCAGCCAGGAGAATCCAGAGAATTATTCTATGTAAATGATGAAGTGGTTCTGAATTCACAATGCTTAAATGCGTATGATAAGCTTACAGTTGGTTCGACAGAGCTACTTTTTATTCCATTTTGCTGTGAGAGATTTTCGTGGGATGACATTTCAAAGGAAAATTAGTATAGGGGTTTTTTATGAACAAAATGTTTAATCCTAATTATTACATTACTATTTTTGATGGTGAAAGAAAACCATTTGAAATACATCTCAGTGAGTTGAATAAAGAGATTATAACATTTGGCAGGCAACAGGATTGTGACATTGTACTAACTTCAGAATTTGTTTCCAGAATTCATGGATGTTTTTTTATGATGGATAACAAACTGTTTGTCAAGGATTTGGAAAGTACCAATGGACTGGTTTGTCATGGTAAAAAGATTGACGAGTGTTCCCTTAAGGATGGCATGTATGTGAGAATTATCGGAGGGCATAATGACGCTGAAAAGGGTACTTTAATGGTGTTCTCAATTAAGTCACACAAGGAAAGCTGGAATACCATGAATTTATCTGGCAAAACCAGCATTACGATTGGTCGTGACAGAAATAATGATATATGCCTGGACCATGTTAGTGTATCACACAAACACGCCATAATAAGTCGACAAGGGAATGATTTTGTACTTACAGATAACAATAGTACAAATGGCGTTCTCATAAATGGCAAAAGGGTTAATAAAAGGCAGAAGCTGAAGGAACAGGACGTAATTGTTATTACCAATAATAAGCTTGTTTTTTCTTCAGATGGAATATCCTATGTACACACTAAAGCGGGAATAGGTCTTTCGGCAAAAAATATTGTAAAAAAAGTTGGAAAAAAGAAGGATTTGGTGATATGCAATGATGTTTCCGTAGATATTAATCCGGGTGAGCTTGTTGCTATTGTGGGAGGCTCCGGTGCAGGAAAGTCAACGCTCATGAATTGTATAAGTGGTTATAGTAAGCCTACAAATGGACGGGTTACTGTAAATGGTGTTGATCTGTATGAAAACTTTGATGCGTTAAAGCATATTATCGGATACGTACCACAACAGGATATAGTATATGATAATTTAACAGTATATGATATGCTGAAATACTCTGCAAAGCTGAGACTCCCAAGGGATATTGATGAGGGTGAGCTTGAGGATATTGTTAATAGGGTGATAGATACAGTCGAACTTACACATAGAAAAAACGCACTTGTAAAAAGCTTGAGTGGAGGTCAAAAAAAGAGAGCAAGTATTGCAGTTGAATTGATAACCGACCCGGGACTGTTTTTCTTGGATGAACCTGCTTCAGGCTTGGATCCGGGAACAGAGAGAAGTCTTATTAGAACACTGAAAGGTATGACAGCGGCAGGAAAGACGGTCATTCTTGTGACACATAGCACATTGAATTTATATGATTACGATAAAATAGTGTTTATGGGAACAGGTGGAAATATATGCTTTTGTGGAAGCTATCATGAAGCTTTAAGATTCTTTGGCGTGAAGGATGTCGTTGACATTTATGAGCTAATTAGTAAAAATGCTTTATTTTGGAAACAAAAGTATATTGAAAAGCAAAGAAGAGATAACAAAAATATTACATCCGGTTACCCTAAAAAACAGACAACCCCACAAAAGGGTTTTTTTCACCAGTTTTGTGTACTGTGTTCACGATATATACATCTGCTTATAAATGATAGACAGAGAATGCTCTTGCTTATGATTCAGGCCCCATTATTAGCTTTTCTAATTTCTATTGTGGCAAACGGAAAAGAATTTGAGCAGTACGAAATGACCAAAAGTCTACTGTTTGCGTTGTCATGTTCTGCTTTCTGGATTGGTATTCTTAGCTCTATTCAGGAAATATGTAAGGAAAGAAACATACTTAAAAGAGAATATATGACAGGACTAAATCTGGGAAGCTACATACTGTCTAAAATAACAGTAATGGGTATGCTTTGCTTGGTGCAATCTGTACTAATTATAACTACTTTTTCGTTATTAATTGGGACTCCGGATAAGGGTATTTTTATGTTTCCCTATGGGGAGTTTTTAGTTACAACCTTACTTACTGCAATGGCCGCTGCGGCAATGGGTATATTTGTTTCATCATTATTTACAAATGCTGACAGGGCAATGACAGTAGCACCAATTTTACTTATGCCACAAATATTATTTTCGGGATTAATATTTAATTTAAAGGATGCGTCAGAGGTAATATCATATTTCGCAGTTTGCAGATGGTCTATGGAGGGATATGGTACTACAGCTGATTTGAATTCCCTACAACTGAAAATGCAGGAACAGGGATTTATTATAAATCATGAGCCGGAAGATTTCTTTATACATACTACTCAGCATTTGTTTCAGTCATGGGGAATAATGCTATTGTTTGTAATTATTTTTTCTGTTGGAGCAGGCTTGGTTCTGAGAAATATAAAAAGGAATATATAGTGGTTAGATTTAGAGGTGAAAAATTATGCAGGTTACTATAAAGGATGGAAAAAATGAAGAACGCACAGTAGCGCTTGAAAGCTTTGGAAAGGATGTTGTCAGCTTTGGTAGACATCCTGAGAGTGACATTGTACTTAAATCGGGAGCTGTTTCCAGAGTGCACGGATGTTTCTATTTGGAAAATGGAGCATGGCACGTAAAAGATTTGGATAGTACCAATGGCTTAAAATGCAATAATGCAAGGATTGATGATATCATTCCTGTAAATGGCGATTCAATAATCATTAGTGCCGGTGAATATTCAGATAGTGTGAGATTTGTATTCAAAGCGAATAATGCTGTACAACAGGTTATGCCTCAGTCACACAGCAATGGAAATCAACAATATTCTTATCCAAATTATTATCAGCAACCGGTGCAGGGATATACTGCCCCTCTTGGTATGAATTATTATAATTTCCTTATATGGTTTGCATTGTTTTTTGTTGCTATTATTCTTTTTGTCCAGGGAATGGGTTGTTTAAAGGTTGCCTCAGTTGATACTTCACAAAGATATAAATATCAGGAGTATATGGATGATGACACTATTGCATTTCTGGATGAATTAAGTGACGAAATAGGTACAAGCCGTAAGTG
>JBJENB010000186.1:0-20133 GCA_051879975.1 Wujia sp. | reverse complement strand
TATTTCCAGAAATATAGCCAGTATTAAGTCTTTTTTTATGTTCCTTTTTAAAAAGGGCGTGGTGGAAAATGATTGTGCAGAAACGTTAAAACCACCTAAGATAGAGAAGAGGATACCGGAGATTTTATCTGTAGAAGAGATTAATCTATTGTTGGAGCAACCATCAAAGAATACGCCGAAGGAAGTTAGGGACAAGGCTATGCTGGAATTGCTGTATGCTACCGGAATGAGAGTTTCTGAATTGGTCAACCTAAAATTGGATGACGTCAATCTTACGCTAAGTTATATAGTATGTAGAGATAACGGCAATGAAAGAGTAATTCCAATAGAGAACGCTGCAAAAAATGCATTGGAGAATTACATAAAAAATTATAGAGATGGTATGTGTCAGAGTGGAGATTATCTGTTTACGAATCTTCAGGGAACCCCGATGACAAGACAGGGGTTTTGGAAGCTGATTAAATCTTATGCAAAAAAGGCAGGCATCAATAAGGATATTACGCCACACATGATTAGACATTCCTTTGCTTCACATCTTGTTACTAATGGTGCAGATTTAAAGGCTGTTCAGGAAATGCTTGGTCATTCGGATATTTCTACTACGCAGATTTATTTAAAGAGCAGACAGAGTAAGCTTAAGGAAGAGTATGAGAAGGCTCATCCAAGGGCAAAGGCATAGAGCTAGTTAACAAGAAATCGCATGTCAGTTGGACATGCGATTTCTTGTTAAAGGATTTTTATTATGTATCTATGCGTTGTGATTAGCAATAGAGGATTTATTGATATATTTTAATTAGATTATCAATTTTTGAGGTGGCATTTATCATCATTAAATCAAGTATGGTGATTGCACACATGGATTCCACAACAACCACGGCTCTTGGACCTATGATTGGGTCATGACGTCCTTTGATTTCCATTGTTATTTCCTCATGACTGGAATTTATGGTGTGTTGCTCCTTAAAGATAGATGGCGTAGGTTTAAAGGAAGCTCTTACCAGTATCTGTGAACCATCACTCATGCCACCTAATGTGCCACCTGAGTGGTTGGAAAGTTTAACAACCTCACCGTTGGAAATTGCAAAGCCATCATTGTTTTCTGAGCCCTTAAGTGAGCTGACAGCAACACCATCGCCTATTTCTACAGCCTTCACAGCACCAATTGACATTATGGCATGGGCAAGCTTTGCATCTAATTTGTCAAATACGGGTTCGCCTATTCCCACAGGAAGTCCGTCGACGATGCATTCGACGGAGGAACCTACAGAATCCTTTTCTGACATGACAACCTTTAAGTAGCTTGCTGCCTTCGCAGCACAATCTGCATCCGGCATATATAATGAATTCTTTAGAATTTCAGCTACATTAAATTTGCTGTAATCAATCACATATTCTCCCACAGAACGGGTATAGGCCTGTAAGGTAATACCCAAGGTCTTAAGTACCTTTGCAGCGATAGCCCCGGCAGCAACACGACCTATTGTCTCTCTGCCGGATGAGCGACCGCCCCCTCTGTAATCCCTAAAACCAAATTTTTCATCAAAGCAATAATCTGCATGCCCCGGTCTGTAAGAAACTGCAATATTTCCGTAGTCCTTGGATTTTTGATCAGTGTTATAGACAACCATAGAGATAGGAGTGCCTGTAGTTTTGCCCTCAAATACACCTGATAGTATTTGTACGGTATCTGCTTCGCTTCTTTGTGTTGAAAATGCATTCTGACCTGGTTTACGTCTGTCAAGATACTCTTGTATATCAGCTTCGCAAAGCTCTATACCGGCGGGACAGCCGTCTACGACAACACCAAGTCCCTTGCCATGTGATTCACCCCAGGTTGTAACAGTAAATAATTTTCCGTATGTTGAACCTGCCATTTATCTGTTCCTCAACTTTCAATGGATATAACCGAATTTTTAGTCGGCTATTCATATTTCAACATTATATAATCTTTTTTACAAATAATAAAGTAAAAGTATACAAATAATAAAAAGAAGTGTATATTTTAGAAGTAGAAGATATTTTACTGTGAAAAAAAGGTTTACATTTGTGGGCTGCTATGCTAGAATATCCAATGCCATCACTTAGTAGTTGGATTCTCCGACCGCTACCCGGTGATTGGACAAATAATGATAATGGAGGAAAAGAAATGATAACAACAGAGCAGAAGAGAGAAATTATCGAAAAGTATGGTCGTTCTGAAGGCGATACCGGTTCTCCGGAGGTTCAGATTGCATTACTTACTGCAAGAATCAATGACCTTAATGAGCATTTTAAGGTTCATCAGAAGGATCACCATTCAAGAAGAGGTCTTCTTAAGATGGTAGGTCAGAGAAGAAATCTCCTTGCATATCTTAAGGATAAGGATATCGAGCGTTACAGAAATCTTATCGAGTCACTCGGACTTAGAAAGTAATCATTCAGATCATCTGAACAATAAGAAAAATATAAAAATCACACTGCTTAAAGCCATCAGTATTCTGATGGCTTTTTGACAATTAGGGTGTCAAACAGAAAAATGATTTCAGGAGGATAAATGATGGAAATGAATATAACAGGACATACAGGATTACTTGCGTTGATTGGCTCACCGGTTGGACATTCGGGCTCGCCGGCTATGTATAATTACAGCTTTTCAAGACTTGGCTTAGACTATGTGTATGTTGCATTAGACATAAAGGAAAATGAGGTAAAGGATGCCATTGCAGCAATGAAGCTATTTAACATGAAGGGCGGCAATGTAACCATGCCTGATAAAACAGAGGCGGCAAAATATATGGATGAATTATCACCTGCTGCATCTATAATCGGTGCAATCAATACCATTGTAAATGATAATGGAAGACTGGTTGGTCATATTACGGATGGTGAAGGCTTTGTAAATAATTTGAAGGACCACGGAATAGATATCAAGGGCAAGAAAATTACTGTTGCAGGTGGTGGCGGTGCAGCTACGGCGATACAGGTACAGTGTGCTCTTGATGGTGCAAGGGAGATAACAATTTTTAATAAAAAGGATGGGTTCTTTGAAAGAACTCTTCAGACAGCCGAAAAGATTAGAAAAGCTGTGCCGGGTATTATCGTTAATGTATATGATATAGATGATACTGCCAAAATGACAGAGGAGATTAAGGAAAGTGATATATTTGCAAATGCAACAATAGTTGGAATGAAGCCAATGGATGACATGAGTGTGGTTAAGGATACAGCAGCATTTTATCCGGGTCTTGTGGTGGCAGATGCAGTATATAATCCTGAAGAAACAAAGTTGCTGAAGGAGGCAAAGGCTGCCGGATGTACCTGTGTTGGAGGCAAAGGAATGCTGTTGTGGCAGGGTGTATCAGCCTTTAAGCTGTTTACCGGACAGGATATGCCGGTTGCAGAGGTAAAGGAAAAATATTTTTCATAACAGATTACCGTTAGATGAGGGGAATACAATATGAGTAAAAATATATTTTTAATCGGATTTATGGGAGCGGGTAAGAGCTCTGTTGCAGAGAAGCTTCAGGAAAAGCTGGGCATGAAGCTTGTTGAGATGGATGCCAGAATAGTCGAAGAACAGAATATGAGTATCAACGATATATTTGCCAAGTATGGTGAAGAACATTTTAGAAATATTGAAAGTGAGCTGGTGCTTACCTTAGGCAGTGAGGGCAACACAATTGTTTCCTGTGGAGGAGGGGTAGTTGTCCGTCCGGAAAACACAGAGCATATGAAACAGAGTGGTATCATTGTTTTTCTGACGGCCACACCGGAGACAATATACGAGCGTGTTAAGGACGGCAATGAAAGACCAATATTAAATGGACATATGAATGTAGAGTATATTGCGGAGCTCATGGAAAAAAGACGCGAGCTGTATGAAAAAGCGTGTGATATGAAAATTTCAACAGATGGAAAAACCATTGATGCAATATGTGATGAAATAATCAAAAATATAAATTAAAAAATATAAAAAGATTAACTGAAAAGAAGCCGTATGTTCGGCTTTTTTTCTTTATGTCAATGTTGAAAAATGTATGTAATTTGGTTAGCTTTTTTACCTTGAATACCCTATCTAAAAATGATATAATCTAAAAGATTGTATTAAGACACCCCCGAGACTACTGAAAAATGTATTTCCGAAAAATGCCTTTTTCAGTTGTTTCGGAGTCTTAATTCAAAATATTTATCTAAGGAGAATATAAAATGTTCAAAAAATTCGAGATGGAACTCGCCGGAAGAACACTTCGTGTCGATATCGGAAGAGTTGCAAAGCAGGCAAATGGTGCAGCACTTATGCATTATGGCGATACAGTAGTCTTATCTACTGCAACAGCATCTGAGAAGCCAAGAGATGGTATCGATTTCTTCCCACTTTCAGTAGAGTATGAGGAGAAGCTTTACTCTGTTGGAAAGATTCCGGGAGGATTTAACAAGAGAGAGGGAAAGGCAAGTGAGAATGCAATTCTTACGTCAAGAGTAATTGATCGTCCTATGAGACCTCTTTTCCCAAAGGATTATAGAAATGATGTTACACTTAACAATATGGTAATGTCAGTAGACCCTGAGTGTTCACCGGAGCTTACAGCTATGCTCGGTTCAGCTATTGCAACTGCAATATCTGATATACCATTTGATGGACCTTGTGCTACAACACAGGTTGGTATGATTAATGGAGAGCTTGTTTTCAACCCTAATTCTACTCAGAATCTTGTGTCTGATTTAAAGCTTACGGTAGCATCTACAAGAGATAAGGTTATCATGATTGAAGCAGGTGCCAATGAGGTTCCTGAGGCAAAGATGATAGAAGCAATTTATGCGGCTCATGAGCTTAACCAGAAGGTTATCGCATTTATTGACCGAATTGTTGCTGAGTGTGGTAAGCCAAAGCATGAGTATACAAGCTGTGCTGTTCCTGCAGAGCTTTTTGAGGCAATAAAGGAAATTGTTACTCCGGAGCAGATGGAGGAAGCAGTTTTTACTGATGAGAAGCAGGTTAGAGAAGAAAATATCAGACAGATTAAGGACAAGCTTGAGGAGGCCTTCGCTGACAACGAGGAATGGCTGGCTGTTCTTGATGAGGCAGTATATCAGTATCAGAAGAAGACGGTCAGAAAGATGATTCTTAAGGATCATAAGAGACCGGATGGAAGACAGATTACTCAGATCAGACCACTTGCAGCTGAGGTTGATATCATTCCAAGAGTCCATGGCTCAGCAATGTTTACCAGAGGACAGACTCAGATTTGTAACGTTGTAACTCTTGCACCGCTTTCTGAGGCTCAGAAGCTGGATGGATTAGATGAAAATGTTGTATCTAAGAGATACATGCATCACTATAATTTCCCTGCATATTCTGTAGGTGAGACTAAGGTTTCAAGAGGTCCGGGACGTCGTGAGATTGGACATGGTGCTTTAGCTGAAAGAGCTCTTATTCCGGTACTTCCTTCAGAGGAGGAGTTCCCATATGCAATTCGTTCGGTTTCAGAAACCTTTGAGTCAAATGGTTCAACCTCAATGGCATCAACCTGTTCATCATGTATGGCTCTTATGGCAGCCGGTGTACCAATCAAGAAGATGGTTGCAGGTATTTCATGTGGTCTTGTAACAGGTGATACAGATGATGATTTTGTACTTCTTACTGATATCCAGGGCCTTGAAGATTTCTTCGGAGATATGGATTTCAAGGTAACAGGTACAACAGAGGGTATCACTGCAATTCAGATGGATATTAAGATTCATGGTCTTACAAGAGAAATTGTTGAGGGGGCAATTGCAAGATGCCGTGAAGCAAGATTATTCATTATGGATAATTGTATGAAGCCGGCTATAGCTGAGCCAAGACCAACAGTTGGCGAGTATGCACCTAAGATTATTCAGACTGTTGTTGACCCTGAGAAGATTGGCGAAATCATCGGACAGAGAGGAAAGACCATCAACTCAATTATTGAGGAGACCGGTGTTAAGATTGATATTGATGACGACGGAAGAGTTTCTATCTGTGGCGTTGAACAGGCAGGTATGGATAAGGCGCTCAAGATTATTCGTTCAATCGTAGATCCGATTGAGGTTGGCAAAACCTACGAGGGTAAGGTTGTCCGTATCATGAATTTTGGAGCATTTGTTGAGCTTGCACCGAATAAGGATGGACTTATTCATATTTCAAAGCTCGCTGACAGAAGAGTTGAGAAGGTTGAAGATGTGGTAAATATCGGTGATGAGGTTAAGGTTAAGGTTCTTGAGATAGACAGAATGGGTAAGATAAGCCTTAGCTTAAAGGATGCCGAGTAAATATATTATTTTATTACAGGAGGAGCAATTTAATGCAGTACGGCTATTTTGATGAGTCAAAAAAGGAGTATGTTATCACAAGACCTGATACACCTGCTCCATGGGCAAACTATTTAGGTGATCCTGAGTATGGTGCCATTATTTCCAATAATGCCGGTGGCTACAGCTTTGTAAAGTCCGGTGCCAACGGTAGAATACTTAGATATTGTTTTAACAATTTTGACCAGCCGGGTAGATATATCTATCTAAGGGACAATGACAACAAGGATTATTGGTCTGCTTCATGGCAGCCTGTGGGCAAGGATTTGTCTGTATATAAGAGCGAGTGCCATCATGGTACGGGATATACAAGGATGTTTGCTGAGTATTCCGGAATAACATCTGAGGCGGTATATTATGTTCCTCTTAATAAAACCTATGAGGTATGGAAGCTTAAGGTGACTAATAATTCTGACAAGCCTAGAAATCTTTCTGCAATCGGATATTGTGAGTTTACTAATGACAATAATTATGAGCAGGATCAGGTAAATCTTCAGTACACATTATTTATCACCAGAACCTATTTCATGGGTGATAGAATTAAGCAGGTTATCAATGAGAATGTGAACAAGGGTGCTGCTGTAGATGGAAATGTTGCTTTCAGCAGATTCTTTGGCTTGGCAGGAGCTGATGTTGCAAGCTACTGTGGAGACAAGGAGGCATTTCTTGGAAGATATCACGGATATGGTAATCCTGTAGGCGTAGAGAATGGCGATCTTGGAAATGCATTGAACTACAATTCAAACTCTTGTGGAGCGCTTGAGACAAAGATAACGCTTGCTCCGGGAGAGACTAAGGAAATAGCATTTATTCTTGGAATGAAGAACGATAAGCAGGCTGAGGAAATCATGTCAGAGTACAAGAATGTTTCTGCTAAGACAGAAGCTGATGTAGAGGAGCTCATTGCAAATTGGCATGGAAAGCTCAATCATTTCCAGGTTAAGACTCCTAGCGAGGCATTTAATGCCATGATTAATACTTGGAATGCATATCAGTGTTTTATGACCTTTATCTGGTCAAGAGCTGCTTCCTTCACATATTGTGGACAGAGAAACGGATACGGATATCGTGACACCGTTCAGGATATTCAGGGTATTATCCATCTTGAGCCTAAGATGGCACTTGAGAAGATTATCTTCATGCTTTCTGCACAGGTAAATAATGGTGGTGGTCTTCCGCTTGTAGTATTTGATTTCGTTCCTGGCAACTCAGGTACACCGGATGATCCTGAGTGGGTTAAGATGACTGGTCATCCGGCATATAGAGCTGATGATGCTTTATGGTTATTCCCAACTGTATATAAGTGTATTTCAGAGCTTGGTAATCTTGATTTTGTTGACCAGGTAATTCCATATGCAAATGGTGGAGAAGCCACTGTTTATGAGCACTTAAAGCTGGCAATTGACTTCTCAATGAATAGACTTGGTAACCATAATATGCCTGCAGGTCTTCATGCAGACTGGAACGACTGTCTGAGACTTGGTAAGAAGGGTGAGTCTACATTTGTGGCAATGCAGTTATACTATGCATTTACCATTATCAGAAAGTTTGCGGAGTACAAGAACGATACAGATTATATTGCATATGTAGATAAGACTCAGGCAGAGCTTGGAAAGAATCTTCAGGAGCTTTGCTGGGAAGATGACAGATATATCAGAGGCTTCACAGAGTGGAATCAGGTTATTGGTTCTAAGAATGATCCGGAGGCAAGCATGTGGTTGAATCCACAGTCATGGTCTGTTATTTCAGGTCTTGCTTCAAAGGAACAGGCAGAGAAGGCTTTGGAGTCAGTTCACAGAGAGCTTGCTACTCCATATGGCTGTCGTCTTATGACTCCTTCATACGTAGACCATGCATTTGATGGTGCACTTGCTCTGTTGTTCAATCCTTCAACTAAGGAAAATGGTGGAATATTCTCACAGCCACAGGGTTGGATAATTCTTGCTGAGGCTCTTATGGGTCATGGTAACAGAGCTTTTGAGTACTTTACTGACAGCTCACCTGCTGCAATGAATGATAAGGCTGAAATCCGTAAGCTTGAGCCATATTGTCATGGACAGTTTACCGAGAGCGTTGACAGTCCGTTTGAGGGACGTTCACATGTACATTGGTTAACAGGTACAGCTTCAACAGTTATGGTAGGATGTGTTGAGGGTATTCTTGGTATGAGACCAGATTTTGGCGGACTTAAGATAGCACCGTCAGTACCATCTGATTGGAAGGAATTTGAAATTGATAAGGACTTCAGAGGTAAGAAGCTTCACATCGTAGTTAAAAATCCGGATGGAGCAGAGAGTGGTTATAAGTCAATGACATTAAACGGTGTACCGATGGACAGCAATTACGTTCCTGCCGATAAATTACAGGATTATAATGAGATTATCCTTACAATGTAAAAAGGTAACCTTGGGTGGCTATCAAATAATTTTAGATTTGTTATTATATAGTCATGTGGGGTGTTTCATATAACTGAGTGCCTGGCACTTGGTAGAAAAAGGTTTATCGTATTACCTGATTGGTAATATGATAAACCTTTTTTTGTAACACCCCTTTTTGTTCTCTTAAGTAATCTTATCGTATTTTTCTGTTATGTGGACATACTAAGTATAATTATTTGAAAAGAGGTGTTAGTGTGTCAGACGACAAAACGATTTTATCAGAAAAGAATAAAAAACTAATTGAGGATTTTGGTCAGATTGCTTTAGGCGGAAACAGATTCAACTATAATATTCATCTTTTAAACATTATAGGCGAGATTGAGGGACATGAATGTCTTGGAAGCAATTCAAAGACAACAAAATATGAGCATGTTCTGCCTCTCCTTGCAGCCGTTGAGGACAATGATAATGTGGATGGGATTTTGGTTTTACTCAATACAGTGGGAGGTGACGTTGAAGCAGGACTTGCAATTGCAGAAATGATTGCTTCAATAAGTAAGCCTAAGGTTTGTCTTGTTTTGGGAGGAGGACATTCCATAGGCGTACCCTTGGCAGCTTCAGGTGATAAAACATTTATTGTCCCTACAGCGACAATGGTTGTGCATCCCATTAGAATGAACGGAACAGTACTTGGGGTTAGTCAAAACTATGAATATATAGAACGTATGCAGGACAGAATTATAGAATTCACCTGTAGGCACAGCAGGATAACAGATGAGGATTTAAGGAAGATAATGTTTAATACGACAGAATTGACCAAGGATATAGGTTCGGTATTGGTTGGCAATGAGGCTGTTGAAAGAGGTATCATAGATGAAACGGGAGGAATTAATAGTGCTTTGAATTGTTTATACGACTTGATAAATGAGCATAAAAAGTGTAAAATCAAATAGTATGACCTTGTAGGTTTTGCTTTGGATTCAAGCTAGTTCATCTGGTGGTTGCAGAAGAACCTCAGATGAATAATACATAGATTTTTTTGCAAGGAGAGAGAATATGGCTACTGGCAACAAGAGTGTTAAAACTTCCAATACGGGTAATAATACAAAGAAAAAGAATACCGGTACGGATAGGAAAGGAAAGATAGATAATACATATACAAAACAGCGCAAGGAAGCAGCAAGGCAGGCATTGGAGGACGAAAAGGAGGGCAATACAAGGGTAAATGAAATATATATATTTATTTATCTGGCTGTGTCATTGTTTTTGCTATGCAGTAATTTTGGATGGTGCGGAGTTGTCGGAAATGCCATATCGAAATTTATATTTGGAATGCTAGGTACGGTTGCATATATTCTTCCGATATATATTTTTTTCTCAGCTGCATTTCTGCTTGCCAACGGCTCACAGAAAAAAATAGTGAAAAGAGTTCTCTGTGTCGCACTTATTTTGATTGCTGTTGCCTTTGTATGTCAGCTGATTACTGGAACCTCCGGAATGGATGTCAAGACGCTTTACAGTGATGGAGCAAAATACAAAAAGGGTGGTGGAGTCCTTTTGGGAGGAATATTGGTTTTGCTTCACAAGCTTATAGGTTTTACCGGCTCAATCATTGTAATTGCTCTGATTACCATTATAGGAATCATTGTTGTACTTGATGTATCCCTACTGGATATGATAAAGAACTCCGTTTCTTCGGAGGATGATGAGTACGAGAATGATAATATCAAACAAAATGATAATGCCGTCACTGCAAATAAAAGAAGTAATAAGAATAAAAACGTTTTGGATAGCATAAGGGTATTGGAATCGGATAATACCAAGTCAAAGTCAAAAAAACAGAATAATAAGAATAATAGCAACTATAATGAGGAGGAGGTTCATGAGCTTAAGCCTCTTACGCATAAGGATGTGTTTGAAATGGATGACGCATTTCCTTTGGAGCAGTCTCAGAATAAAGATTTCTTTGCAAATGATGTCACAGATTTTGATATCAACAGTGATGAATTTTCTGATGGATTAGGATACCAGACTGATGAGGATTTTGGGCAGGCAATTCAGTCCGGAGAAGCTCAGAAGCATAGAAGAAAGAGAACCAAGGAAACCTATGCAGAGATGGTAGATGAACGTGATAACATATCCAATATGGATAATGTTAAGGAGGTTGCGGCAAAGCCTATATCTCAGTCTGAGGAGACGGTAAAGCCACAATCCGGTAAAGCTGAAGATACAACCGAAGGCTACAATATCAGTACTTCTGCTGTAGGACCAGTCAAGGAATATCAATTTCCACCGGTTAATCTTCTCAAAACCTCCAAGGTTAAGGGAGTGGCAGGCAGCGATGCAGAAGTTAGAAATACTGCCATGAAGCTGAAGAGTACACTGGAGAATTTCGGAGTAAATGTAACTGTTACAAATTACAGCTGCGGACCATCCGTAACCCGATATGAATTACAGCCTGAGCAGGGAGTAAAGGTAAGCAAGATTGTTGGCCTTGCAGATGATATCAAGCTCAATCTTGCAGCGGCAGATATAAGAATTGAAGCACCTATTCCCGGAAAGGCTGCTATCGGTATTGAGGTGCCTAATAAGGAAAGCTCGCCGGTATATTTTGGGGATTTACTTGAGTCTGAGACCTTTAAGAAGTTTCCTTCCAAGATAGCATTTGCAGTAGGAAAGGATATTAGCGGACAGGTTATTGTGGCAGATATTGCCAAAATGCCACATCTCCTTGTGGCAGGTGCCACCGGCTCAGGAAAGTCAGTGTGTATTAATACCCTCATAATGAGTATCTTATATAAGGCAAACCCTGATGATGTTAAGCTTATAATGGTGGATCCGAAACAGGTTGAGCTTAGCATCTATAATGGAATACCACATATGCTTATTCCTGTTGTCACTGACCCGAAGAAGGCTGCAGGAGCATTAAACTGGGCGGTTATGGAGATGACAAATCGTTATCAGCTATTTGCGCAGTATAATGTGAGAAATCTTCAGGGCTACAATGATAAGGTCAAGTCTGTTACCGGAAGTGAGGAGGGCAATGAAGAGCTTAAGAAGCTTCCTCAGATTGTAATTATAGTCGATGAGCTGGCAGATCTTATGATGGTTGCCCACGGAGAGGTAGAGGATGCGATAGTAAGGTTGTCCCAGCTTGCAAGAGCAGCAGGAATACATTTGGTTATTGCTACTCAGAGACCGTCCGTAGATGTCATTACAGGACTTATCAAAGCCAATGTACCTTCAAGAATAGCCATGACTGTGTCATCAGGAGTAGATTCAAGAACAATTCTGGATATGAACGGGGCAGAAAAGCTTCTTGGAAAGGGAGATATGTTATTCTATCCAACGGGCTATCCAAAGCCTGTCAGAGTGCAGGGCGCATTCCTCTCGGATGAAGAAATTGCCTCGGTAGTGGATTTTATTAAGGCTCAATATGAGGATGTGACCTATGATGACAATATCACATCTCAGATATCAAATGCGGTTAACTCCGGTCAGGGACAGAGCGGCGGTTCATCAGATTTGGATGAATATTTTGTTGATGCCGGTAAGTTTATAATCGGCAAGGATAAGGCATCCATCGGCATGCTGCAGAGAGTATATAAGATAGGCTTTAACAGGGCTGCCAGAATAATGGACCAATTGTCCGAAGCGGGTGTTGTAGGACCTGAAGAGGGAACGAAGCCAAGAAAGGTTCTCATGACCATGGAGGAGTTTGAGAATTATGTTGAAGAATACCTTTAGTATATGTTACACTATGTGAAATCTTATTTAGAAATACTTTATTTTATTTAATTGGGATAAGGAGATAAGTTATGTTGACAGACATTGAAATTGCACAGCAGAGCAAACTATACAATATTAAGGATGTTGCCAAAACCTTGGGAATGACAGAGGATGACCTTGAAATGTTCGGAAAGTACAAGGCAAAGATATCTGATGAATATATGGAATCCATTAAGGATAATAAGGATGGTAAGCTTGTTTTGGTCACTGCTATTAATCCTACTCCTGCAGGAGAGGGCAAAACTACGGTTACCGTAGGCTTAGGACAGGCAATGTGTAAGCTTGGCACTAAAACCGTGATTGCTCTTAGAGAACCATCTCTTGGACCTTGCTTTGGTGTAAAGGGCGGTGCAGCAGGTGGAGGATATTCACAGGTTGTTCCAATGGAGGATTTGAATCTTCATTTTACAGGAGATTTCCATGCTATTACATCTGCCAATAACCTTCTGGCTGCAATGATGGATAATCATATTCATCAGGGAAACAGCTTGGGCATTGACCCTAAGAGAATCGTATTTAAGCGTTGCCTTGATATGAATGACAGAGTGTTAAGGAATATAATTGTAGGTCTTGGTAAGAAGGGTGACGGCGTTGTTCGTCAGGATGGATTTGTAATTACCGTTGCTTCAGAGATAATGGCTATTCTTTGTCTTGCTGATGACATTAATGATTTAAAAGAAAGACTGGGTAGAATAATCGTAGCCTATAATTATGCAAATGAGCCTGTTACGGCAAAGGATTTAAATGCTGTAGGTGCCATGACTGCCTTATTAAAGGATGCAATTAAGCCAAATCTAATTCAGACTCTTGAACACACCCCGGCTCTTGTTCATGGTGGCCCGTTTGCCAATATTGCTCATGGATGTAATTCTGTAAGAGCTACAAAGACAGCCCTTAAGATGGCGGACTATGTAATTACAGAGGCAGGCTTTGGCGCAGACCTGGGAGCAGAAAAATTCTTTGATATCAAGTGTCGTATGGCTAAGCTTAAGCCGGATGCAGTTGTACTTGTAGCTACCGTCAGAGCGCTTAAGTATAATGGAGGGATTGAAAAATCTCAGTTGAGTGAAGAAAATTTAGATGCTTTGAAGGCGGGTATTGTCAATCTGGAAAAGCATATCGAGAATCTTCAGATGTATGGTGTTCCTGTTGTTGTTACACTGAACAGATTTGTATCGGATACAGCAGCGGAGCTGGAGTATGTTGAGCAATTCTGTAAGGACAAGGGATGTGACTTTGCTCTTGCCAATGTTTGGGAAAAGGGTGGAGAAGGCGGAATTGACCTTGCCAAGGCAGTACTCAATACCCTTGAGACCAAGGAAAGCAATTTCAAGGTGCTCTACGAGGATGAGCTTGGTATATGTGAAAAGATCGAGACTGTTGCTAAGAAGATTTATGGAGCTTCAGGCGTAAGCTACAGTAAGGAGGCTATGAATGCCATCCAGAAGATAGAAGCTATGGGCTTCTCTAATATGCCGGTATGTATGGCTAAGAACCAGTATTCTCTCTCTGATGACGCGAAAAAACTTGGAAGACCTACTGACTTTACAGTCAATATCAGGGAGGTTTATGTCAGTGCAGGAGCCGGCTTCGTGGTGGCAATTACCGGTGAGATAATGACTATGCCGGGTCTTCCTAAGGTTCCGGCTGCGGAGCGTATCTTTGTAGACGAAAATGGTGTAACCAATGGATTATTCTAATAGTGGAGGGATAATATGGCTCAAATCATAGATGGAAAAATGATTTCAGCTCAGATTAAGGATGAGCTGAAGGAAAAGGTTGCAAAGCTTAAAGAAGAGGGAAAAGAAATATGTCTTGCTGTAATTCAGGTGGGAAATGACCCGGCATCTACAGTTTATGTAGGTAATAAAAAGAAGGCATGTGCATACATCGGTATTAAGTCATTAGCTTATGAGCTTCCGGAGGAGACAACTGAGAATGAGCTTATAGATCTGATCAATAAGCTTAACGAGGACTCGGCTGTACATGGTATACTGGTACAGCTTCCTGTTCCAAAGCATATCAATGAAGAGAGAATAATCGAGACCATATCACCTTTGAAGGATGTAGATGGCTTTCATCCGTCAAGTGTAGGTGCACTTTCCATTGGACGTAAGGGCTTTGTTTCATGTACACCGGCGGGAGTGATACAGCTCTTAAAACGTTCGGGTATAGAGATAGAGGGTAAGGAATGTGTTGTAATAGGCAGAAGTAATATCGTAGGCAAACCTATGTCTATGTTGCTTCTTAGGGAAAATGGCACTGTGACCGTATGTCATTCCAGAACCAAGGATTTGAAGGAGGTATGCAGACGGGCAGATATTTTAGTTGTTGCCATAGGAAAGCCTAAGATGATAGATGCATCCTATGTAAAAGAGGGAGCTACCGTAATTGATGTAGGAATTCACAGGGATGAGAATAACAAGCTCTGCGGAGATGTGGATTATGATTCTGTATTTCCTGTAGCTGGGGCCATAACACCTGTTCCGGGTGGTGTAGGACCTATGACAATAGCAATGCTTATGAATAATTGTGTGGAAGCAGGTTTGAATTGTTAAATGAACATATTATTAGTATCACTTGGCTGTGACAAAAATCTGTGCGATAGCGAGGCTATGCTGGGACTTCTTCGTGCAGAAAAATATAATATAACCAATGACGAGTCGGAGGCCGATGCAGTTGTAATTAATACCTGTAGCTTCATCAAGGATGCCATGGAGGAAAGCATTAATACAATTCTGGAGATGGCACGGCTTAAGGAAAATAGGTTAAAATATCTTATAGTCTGCGGTTGCCTTGCCGAAAGGTTTAAGGATGAAATATGTAAAGAGATTCCTGAGATTGATGCAGTAATAGGAACCACAAGCTTTGATCGGATTGTTGAGGTTATAAAGGAGCTGGAGGGACGTTCAGATAAGGAAGCGAAGATTTCGAGATATGACGACCTGAACAGACTTGCAGTATCGGATAATGAAAAGGTTATTACATCAGGTACATTTATGGGTTATCTTAAAATTGCGGAGGGCTGTGACAAATTTTGCACCTATTGCATTATTCCGCATATTAGAGGAAAATACAGAAGTGTTCCTATGGAAAAACTGATAAAAGAAGCTGAATATATGTCTTCCATGGGTATCAGGGAGCTTGTACTTGTAGCACAGGAAACTACCTGCTATGGTGTTGATTTGTATGGAGAGAAAAAGCTTCATGAGCTGGTATATCGTTTGGCAGAGATTGACGGAATAGAATGGATTAGATTACTTTACTGTTATCCGGAGGAAATATATGACGAGCTTATTGAAGTATTTGTAAATGAACCTAAGCTGTGTCATTATATCGATATGCCGATTCAACATTCGGAGGATGATATACTTAGAAGGATGGGGCGAAGGACAGATAGGAAAAACATAGAAAATATAATCCATAAGCTTAGGGCAAGGGTACCGGATATAGCAATCAGAACCACATTTATATCCGGCTTTCCGGGTGAAACAGAAGAAAATCACCAGGAACTTATGAGATTTATTGATGAGATGGAGTTTGACCGAGTTGGTGTATTTACCTATTCAAGGGAGGAAGGTACTCCGGCAGCGGACTTTAACAATCAGGTTGATGAAGAGCTGGCGGAACGCTGGCGGGGAGAGCTGATGGAGCTCCAGCAGGAGGTATCCCTGGATAAGAATGAGGCTTTAGTAGGCAGTGTGATTAAGGTTATTATTGAGGGATATTCACCGGAGGATGATGTTTACGTTGCCAGGTCCTATAGAGATGCACCTAATGTTGATGGCATGGTATTTGTAAATTGTGATTATGAGCTTATGTCCGGAGCTTTTGTTAATGTTATGATTACAGAGGCGGGACCATACGATTTGATAGGAGATATATGTGATGAATTTACCGAATAAACTTACAATATTAAGAGTTATTTTAATTCCATTTTTTCTCGTAGCTTTAATGGTAGATGGTATTCCCTATGGAAAATGGATTGCCTTGGCGATTTTTTGTATTGCCAGCCTAACGGATATGCTTGACGGAAAGATTGCCAGAAAACATAATCTGATTACAAATTTTGGAAAATTTATGGATCCCTTGGCGGATAAGCTGCTTGTATGTTCAGCTATGATTGCCATGATTGATTTACAAAGAATTCCTGCATGGGTTGTAATTATTATTATAGCAAGGGAATTCATTATAAGTGGTTTTAGACTTGTGGCTTCTGACAACGGAGTTGTAATTGCGGCAGGATGGTGGGGCAAGGTGAAAACAGTCGTCCAGATGTTTATGATTATTATTCTGATCTGTGACTTTGGCGGTAATGTTGCCATTATCGTTGAGAATATATTTATTTATGCTGCACTTGCACTTACAATGATTTCGCTTCTTGACTATTTGCTAAAGAATAAGGATGTTCTGAAGGATAACAAATAAATTGTGATGATATAAAGGAAGTTATCGCTACGCGATTACTTCCTTTTTTGAATAATAAAGCAAATGATAAACAGATTGTATAAAATAAGTAAAATGTATAAATAATTGGAATATTTGCTTGATTTAAAATACGAAAGAGTATATTATTATAATCGGAAGAAATTGGTCTTATTTTTTATGATGTTTATTTTCATCATAGTAAATGACCTAAAATAAATTAAATGCGGAGGACTTAAAATGAGTAACAAACTTAGTTTGTCAGCAAGCGAAAGAATTTCATCTTTGCTTGATGACTCGAGCTTTGTTGAGGTTGGTGCTTATGTTACTGCTAGAAATACCGACTTTAACATGCAGGAAAATGATACTCCAAAAGATGGTGTAATAACCGGATATGGTGTTATCAATGGGAAGTTAGTTTATGTTTACAGCCAGGATGCAAAGGTTCTTGGAGGTGCAGTCGGTGAGATGCACGCTAAGAAGATTGCAAAGATTTATGATATGGCAATGAAGGTTGGCGCACCTGTTATAGGTCTTGTTGACTGTGCAGGTCTAAGACTCCAGGAGGCAACAGATGCAATGAATGCTTTCGGAGAATTATATCTTAAGCAGACGCTTGCTTCCGGTGTGATACCGCAGATTACAGCAATATTTGGTACCTGTGGAGGTGGAGCAGCACTTATTCCAACACTTACAGACTTTACATTTATGACAGCAGAGGGATCAAAGCTTTTTGTTAACAGTCCTAACGCATTAGATGGAAACTATTCAGGTAAGCTTGATACTGCAAGTGCTGAATATTTGAGCAGCAATACTTCGTTGGTTGATGCTGTGTGTGATGATGATGCACAGGTGCTTGCACAGATTAGAGCACTTGTTGATATATTACCTTCAAATAACGAAGATGATGACGCAGCAGAGTGCACGGATGACCTTAACAGAATAATACCTAATCTGGAGGGCTTCGCCACTGATGCAAGAGCAGTTCTTCAGAATATCGCCGATAATAATGTGCTTGTTGAGGTAAAGAAGGACTTTGCCAAGGATATGATACTCGGATTTATTAAGCTGAATGGTGCAACTGTAGGCTGTGTTGCAAACCAGGTGGCAGACGGAGGAGATAAGCTTTCTACAAACGGCGCATATGTTGCGGCTGATTTTGTTAAGTTCTGTGATTCTTTCAATATTCCGGTGCTTACCCTTGTCAACGTAAAGGGCTTTGTAGCTACTGTAAGTAATGAGAGAATGATTGCAGATGCAGCTGCTAAGCTTACTTATGCATTTGCTGAGGCAACAGTTCCAAAGGTTACCGTTGTAATGGGAGATGCATTTGGTACAGCTTACACGGTTATGAATTCAAAGGCTATAGGAGCAGATGTTGTTTATGCATGGCCTACTGCTAAAATCGGCACAATGGATCCTGAGATGGCAGTTAAGATTATGTATGATAAGGAAATAGCTGAGGCTGACGACAAAAAGGCTGTTATTGCAGATTTGAAAAAATCTTATACAGAGCTTCAGTCAAGTGCAATGGCAGCTGCCAAGAGAGGCTATATTGATGATATTATAGAGCCTGATGCTACTAGAAAACGTGTGATTGCAGCATTTGATATGCTTTATACTAAGAATGAAGTAAGACCATATAAGAAGCATGGAGCAGTTTAAGAAGAGGTGACAACTAAATGAAAATAAAAAAATTATTAGCTTTAATTTCCATATTAGCTGTTATGTTTTCGTTAGCTGGCTGCGTAAAGGAAGCCGAGCCTATGGAGTATGATGAGGCTTTGCTAACCTACAACACCATTTTACTTTTTGAACAATATGCATCTGTTGACTCCGATATGGAAGGGTATTATCAGACAGCAGGTACAGAGTTTGAAAAGTCAGCGGTTAAGGGAATTATTCAGGCTAGAGATAATGATAAGGTTGGTACGTTTGAAAGCTACAGCAAATATACAGCTTACTATAATGTTACTAACTTTGAACCGGAGCTCGTCAATGCAGAGTTTGAGGCGACTGATGAAAGTGTAACGGTTACTGTAATCAATCATGCTGCTGACAGAGATGTGGAGATTTCTGTAAAATATACGGAAAATGCACAGTATTTTATAGAATATTCGAAGCTTACACAGCAGATTAATGTAGATTCAGTTTCATATGCAATTACTTCCTACTACGGCATGACAGTTGAAGACTTTCTTGCAATGTACGGATTTAGTAGCATAGAAGAAGTAGTGCAAAATGAAATAGAAGCAAATATGGAAACTCTTGGAATAACCAAGTACACTCCGGAGGAAATGGTTGTTTCAGCAGTTTACTCTAAGTCAGAGCTTATGAAACAGGCAGGAATGAATACTTTACTTGGTATGGGAACAGTATTTGTAGTACTGATATTCATATCATTTATCATTTCATTATTTAAGTTCCTACCGGCACTTACTGCTAAAAAAGCAAAGCTTCCTGAGCCAAAGAAGGAAGAGCCAAAGGCAGTACCTGTTGTTAAGGCTGAGCCAAAGACAGAGGAAAACCTTGTAAATGATTCAGAGCTTGTGGCTGTTATTACAGCAGCTATATATGCGGCTACAGGTTCAGCAGGACAGGCTGTCAGCAAGGACAAGCTCATTGTACGTTCAATTAAGAGAGTTAAGAAATAATCATTTTTAGGAGGAAATTAAGATATGAAGAATTATAGAATTACGGTAAATGGAACAGCTTATGACGTAGCAGTTGAGGAAATTGGAGCCGGTTCGGCACCTGTAGCAGCACCTGCAGCAGCACCTGTAGCAGCACCTGTAGCAGCGGCACCGGCAGCACCTGCAGCACCAGCTGCAAGTGGTTCAGCAGGTTCAATCACTGTTACCGCACCAATGCCGGGTAAGATTTTAAATGTTAAGTCCAGTGTAGGTGCATCGGTTAAGAAGGGTGAAGTTATCCTTGTTCTTGAGGCTATGAAGATGGAGAATGAAGTTGTTGCTCCTGAGGATGGAACAATTGCCAGCATCAATGTTGCAGCAGGCGATTCTGTTGAGGCCGGAGATACATTAGCAACTATGAACTAATTGTCAGAGAAAGATTATACCTAAAATACAGGAGGTAACGTTTAATGAGTAGTTTCGGAGACGTAATAAATAATCTTGCTCTTCAGACAGGCTTTGCTACTCTTACATGGAAGCATTTCATCATGATTCTGGTCGCTTGCTTTTTTGTGTATCTTGCTATAGTTAAGGGCTTT
>JBJENB010000185.1:0-4819 GCA_051879975.1 Wujia sp. | reverse complement strand
GATCTTGTTCTGTTATTTGCTGAACCACTTACATCAAATACCGAATTAGTATTATCACCGGTATAATTCATAATAATATTGGTTGATGTACCGGATTTTGTTACTGTTACATCAATATCTGCTATTTCCTCGAAGCCTTCAGGATGAGCATATTCTCTGATTATATAATCTCCCGGCTCAAGCTTTGAGATACTCCATGTATCGGCAGTCCCGTCATATACAAAGTCTGCCAGCTTATCATTATTTGTATTATACAATCCAAATTTAACATCTCCACAGAGCAATGCTCTCAACGGATTAGCAATATCATTTGAAGCGACATTAATAAATCTCTTGTCAATAATAATTTTATTGTCAAACAGCTTACGCTTATTATTGATTGTGATGGTTTTATCATTTGAAGTACCTGTTGCGTTGGTAAGACCTGCAATATTACCTGACGCATCAACTGTAAATGCCACCTCAGGAGCCGCTGTATAATTTGCTCCGGCTGTCTCAACTATTACATAGCTACCCTCTGAAAGGTTGACAAACTGGTACTCTCCATTGGCAGGATTTGGGATAACCTTATCTGCATCCGTTACTTCAATTCTGCTGCCTGATACAACCTTGTATAGTTTAAACACTGCGTATTCGGCAGGAACCAAATCGGTTGCTATGCTTAATGGTCTGTTATTTGCATCTGTATATGTCTTAATTATCTTAACAGAATTATCAGTTTTTCTGTTATACAGAGCAAATCTTACACTGTATGCATCGTTGGTATTTGTTTCACTATAGTCATAATCTCCAGGCAATACTCCCGAAAATGGTGAGAAGCTTGTGGTTATACTTCTATCCTGTGCAACGGTCACATATATACGTCCGTTGAGCTGTCTGTAGCCCTCAGGTGTTGCCTCTACTATTTCATAGCTTCCCGGAGCTATATTTTCAAGTACATAGTATGCTGTAGTGTTTCCGCCCTCCCCCGGCTTAATCAATTCCCTAGAAACTGTACTGTTCTTCAGGGTAAATGTTGTTGTTCCCGTTGTAGCGCTGCCATCACTTTCAAGGAAGTACTTCATAATCTCAAGCTTGTTTGACTTCTGGGTATTTGTGGCTGTTACCGATGTTGCAAGCGCATTATCGGTATCTACAGTAACACCTGTTGCCCCGACAACTGTAATAGTCATATCATCGTTTACCGTGATTTCCACATCACCTACAGCGTTAAATCCAATTGGAGCAGTTTCCTTAATTACATAAGTACCCGGCTGAATATTACTAAATGTATACCTTCCACTCATCTGTGAAAAGCTTGCAGTCACTCTATTGGTAATATCTACTCCTGCCTTATATAGCTTAAAGCTTGCAAATGAATTCAAGGTGTTGGTTGCTATCGGATTACCGTATGCATCCTCATATAGCTTATTAATTGTAATACTGTTAGAGGTCTGTCTGTTAATAAGCTTTGCATTTACCTCAAAGCTTCCATTATTGGTCACTCCTGTGAAATCAACTCCCGCTCCCTCATAGCTTACGGTAATCTTACTGTTCTCTACCACAAGCTTGATATCTGAAGCTAATGTATATCCCGATGCAGTAGTAAACTCCTTAATAGTGTAGCTGCCATCCGGAAGATTACTTACAGCATATATTCCGTTACTGTTATCAGTCATATAGGTTGCAGCTATGTTGGTAGTGCTGTCGTTATCATTATATAAGCCAAAGGTTGCAGAAGGACCGCCAACAGTATAACCCGGCACCACATTTCCCATATTATCATAAAATACCTTGGTAAATGTGAAGCTGTTGTCTGCATAGTTTTCTGCTGTAACCCTTGCATCATAATCAGCAGCTCCCTCTCCTACCTGAACCGTATAATTTGAGTTTGTTGACGGTGCAGTTACGGTTATCTTGTAATCATTGCCGACAACAAATGATATATCCGCTGTAGAATGTCCTGTATATCCTGTCGGTATGGTTGTCTCACTTATATAGTAGCTTCCCGGATCAAGGTTTTCAAAGGTATAGGTATCATTTGTCGATGCCGTAACTGTCTTGACCAAGGTTCCTGAACCGACTGCTCCGCTATAGAGTGAAAACCTTGCCTTGCTGTCCGGTTGGTTCGTCTTATTCTCAGTCGATGTCGTTCCTGCCTCATAATACTTCTTGGTAACTGTTATACTGTTATCGTGTGGTCTGTTGATGAGGTTTGCCACAAGGGTTTCAGTATAGCCACCGGCTATCGCCTCAAATACTGAGGAGGTTGAAATATCAGTATCATCAATATTTTCGTATGTAATTGACGTTATCTTAGTCCTTGTAACACCTTCTACAATTTCATCCTCTATTACCAGATAAATCGTAGGTAAGCTTGAAGGGTCTGTCTCATATCCCGGCTTTGTATTGGTTTCGGTAATGCGATACTTTCCGGATTTAAGCTCCCAAATCTCCCATCTCTTATTGGCAGAATTATACTCAAGCTTATTCTCAACTTCACCGCTTGCTTCTGTCTTTGTAACCACCTTATCGTATTCACCGGTAGCCTCATTATATCCTTTGATATCAAATGTAATTCCCGCTGCCAGTGCTTCCGTATTCACATTAGTAAGTGTACCATTATGAGCAAGAAGCTGCTTTGTGAGATAAAATCTACATGGTTGCTGTGATAAATTTAATTCCTTATTTCTTACATTAGCCTGTGCATCGTATAATTTTGGCTGAGAACCAACCATTATCTGATAATTATCATCAACTGTAACCGTAATATCAGTAAATGGCTCATATTTATCAGCAACGCTTGCCGGAACTGTTTCCACTAGCTTATAGGTACCAGGTTCAAGATTGGTCCATTTATATTCATCATATCCTGTAGTCGCTGCTGTAGTATCAGCCGTAAATACATAAGTATCAAAATCTGTTCCCGCAACAGCCGTGGTACTGCTTCCACCATTTACCTTATATAATGTAAAGATTGCCTTTTCTCCATCAGCAGGAACCTCCTTTTGTGTTCCATCTGCCGCATAATATGTCTTGTTGATGGTAAGGCTGTTGTCATTAACCTGGTTCTTTACAGTATAGTCCTTGTCAAATATATCAGTCCAATGATAATCAACAGGTGTGGTTTCACCATTTTCATATATCTGAGCCACACCTATAAGGTTGACCTCTATAGTCAACGGAAGCTTTGAATTATTCTTATATACATCCGAAGCAACCTCATCAATCTCATATTTACCTGGTGCAAGATTTTTTACTACAAAGCTCTCTCCGTCATCTGAAGTAATAGCTTCTGCAGTACCGGCATAGGTATCGTAATTTCCTGTTACTTCATTATAGATGTGAGTCTGCTTAATGGTAAACTGAGCCTTCTCCATTCCCGACGGAACTGGTGATATGGCTGCATTATCATCGGTCACATCATCATTGGCACCATAATAAAGCTTATTTATTGTAAATGTATTTACAACACTTAGCCTATTGGCAATCGTCGCTGTCTGTATCGGCTTAGCATCTCCCGGAGTTCCATCTATATCCCATGTAATATTTTTATCTGCATCTACCGTAAAATGGTATACCTTGCTCAAAAGCTCGTATCCCTCTGCAGCTGATTTCTCATATACCGTATAGGTTCCTTCAGGAATTGCTGACAGCTTAATAGTGTGCTTCTTATTGTCCTTATCATAGGTTTCAGTATAGGTTATATTCAGGTTGGCATCCTGTACCTTAGTATGAGTGCTTGTCTTACACTCCTCCAAAGTATAATTACCCTGATAAATCTCGAATACTGCTCCTGAAGCAGGATATTCTGCAACCACATTTCCATTTCTGTCAATATAATTCTTGGTTATAGTAAGAGAATTATCCTCTGTTTTAGGAATATCCGTAAACAGGAGAAGTACGCCAGGTGAAACAGTTACTGTTCCGGACGGAATACTGCTAAGTGGTAACGGATTATCCTTATCCAGGAAAATGATACTGTAATACTTTTCAGATTTTGTGTATCCAAAAGGTGCCTGTGATTCCCTTATCTCATAAATATTATTTATCTTAATATCTAACACATGTGTTGCATCATTTTCATCTACAAAGTTTCCATTATACACTACACCATTGGAATTGGTAGTTCCTCTATAGATAATACCTGTATCTGTCCATGTTCCCGCAACCGAATCATATTCTTTCTCTGTTACAGTAAATTCTGCGTCTGCCAGAGTCCTGTCTATGTCATAGGCATCAAGCTTCCTAATTATAAAGTATTCAGAATTTATTGTTGCAGAAGATGTAGCTACCTTTCTGCTTGTTCTTGATACCTCCTCTGTCTGCTCTGCAAAGAACGGTTCTGCCACTTTAACCGAATTGGTAAACTGCTTCTCTGTATTATAAGCCGATGAATAAAGCATGTTGACCTTATAGGTAACAGTGAGGCTATTCTGATCCGGAACAACAAATGAGATAAGATTATCTACATATGTTACATAGTAGGTCTTGTGGCTCGTATTGTCCGCATTCTTTACAGCTTCCTCTGAAGCCGCTCTTGTATAAGTATTTCCATCGCCATCTTTAATGATAATACTGTCTGTTATAAGAATCATGTCACTGTCAAGCGTATCTTCTATAACAAAATAATTCTTATTGATATTCAGATTATCTCCATTCGGATTAATATCCAGAGAATAAGTTATTTCTGCGCTACCATCTCCCTGTGCCCAAGGATTAGCATTTTTCTTAAGCACCTTATAGTCTAAGCTCTGTTCCTTGCTGTCTGTTCCAAGTGACGTAGGAGTACCCGGTCCGAATACAACGGTTGCCTCATTCTCATAGGTATGTGTATTGT
>JBJENB010000184.1:4496-4930 GCA_051879975.1 Wujia sp. | reverse complement strand
TTATCACTCGACTTTCTCTGATTACTCAGACTTATAATTTATAAGTTAAATAATTCAACCAGCTTTTCCTCATTAAGATTGCTTCCTATTACACAAAGCTTACCCGTATAATCCGCTGCGCCTCTTCTAATCTCATACTCTCCCGGTACAAGGTCAAAATGAATCCAATCCCCTGAATCACTGGCAACAATGCCCTTGGCCCTTAGAATTGTACCATATTTTTCTGACTCATATGCAAGTGCTTCAAGTATCTCAGTCATTGAAGCTTCAGAATATCTCACTGCTGTTTCTCTACCCCAGCTTGTAAATACCTCATCTGCATGATGGTGATGATGCTCATGATCGTGGTCATGATCGTGGTCATGTCCACAACAGCACTCCTCTCCATCCTCATGATGGTGATGATGCTCATGATCGTGGTCATGGTGGTCATG
>JBJENB010000184.1:0-4396 GCA_051879975.1 Wujia sp. | reverse complement strand
GTGGTCATGCTCATGGTCGTGATTGTGGTCATGGTGGTCATGCTCATGGTCGTGATTGTGGTCATGGTGGTCATGCTCATGGTCGTGACCGTGATCGTGATGGTGGTCATGCTCATGGTCATGATCGTGGTCGTGTCCGCAGCAACATTCCTCTCCATCCTCGTGATGATGCTCATGCTCTTTGGCTATCTTAACTGCTTCTTTGATCATGTCATCAAGAGTATTTGAGCGTTCCATAGCCTTAAGAATTACCGCTCCGTCAATATCATCCCAAGGGGTAGTAATAATCTCAGCAGAGCTATTATGTTCTCTAAGCATTGCTACAACTTCTTTAATCTTATTCTCCGAAAGATTCTGACTACGGCTTAACACAATTGTACCGGCACTTTCAACCTGATTATTAAAGAACTCACCAAAGTTCTTCATATACATTTTACACTTAGTGGCATCAACAACAGTTGTAGCACTATTTATTGTTACATCTGCTGTCTCTTTTACATCCATAACCGCCTTAATTACATCCGATAGCTTCCCTACACCTGATGGTTCAATGATAACTCTATCCGGTGTATAATCATCTACTACCTTCTTTAATGCAGTACCAAAATCTCCCACCAGTGAACAACAAATACAGCCCTGATTCATTTCTGTAATCGTTACACCTGCTTCCTTAAGAAAGCCTCCATCAATACCAATCTCTCCAAATTCATTTTCGATAAGAACAAGCTTTTCACCCTGAAAAGTATCCGCAATAAGCTTTTTTATAAGTGTTGTCTTACCTGCTCCTAAAAATCCTGAAAGAATATCAATTTTTGTCATTTTAAATTACCTCCTATATTAATTCTTACGGAAATCCATTAACTCAAGTCCTTCATTACGGTCAAGAATCATCTTGATAGACCATTCATTGGCAAACAACAATAATGGATTATCCTTCATATCCTTAACTTTTTTGCAATCACTGATTCTGTTCAACTTATTTAAATCAGTCGATGGATCCTTTACCCATCTTATATATTCATACGGCAACGGCTCTAACCTGACGTCGCAGCCATATTCATTCTCCAGTCTGTACTTAAGAACATCAAATTGAAGCACGCCTACGACACCAACTATTATCTCAGATAAGCCCAAGGTATAATCCTGAAAGATCTGAATTGCACCCTCCTGCGCTATCTGCGTTACACCCTTGATAAACTGTTTTCTCTTCATGGAATCCACCTGTACCAATCTGCAGAAATGCTCTGGTGCAAATGTAGGAATACCCTCGTAGGCAAATTTTTTGCCCGGTGTACAGATTGTATCTCCAATTGAAAACAATCCCGGATCAAATACACCTATTACATCCCCTGCGTAAGCCTCGTCTATTACCTTTCTATCCTGAGCCATTATCTGCTGTGGTTGGGAAAGCTTCATCTTTCTTCCACTCTGAACATGGTAAACATCTTTAGATGCATCAAATTTTCCAGAACAAATTCTCATAAATGCAATTCTGTCATGATGAGACTTATTCATATTTGCCTGGATTTTAAATACAAATCCCGAAAACTCCTCCGCAATTGGATCTATCATCCCTGCATCTGAAAGTCTTGGAAGAGGCGACTTGGTCATTCTAAGGAAATGTTCGAGGAATGTTTGTACACCAAAGGTTGTTAATGCAGAACCAAAGAACACAGGAGAAAGCTCTCCTTTATCCACAAGCTCCTGATTAAATTCATCTGAGGCACCATCTAAAAGCTCAGTCTCCTCTAACAGCTGATGATACAATTCTTCCCCAATCAAAGTTTTTAATGCAGAATCGTCAATATCATAATCTGTCTCTTCAGCACTCTTGGCACCACCGACTGATACAGCCTTAAACATGGAAACCTTCTTTGTCTGTCTGTCATACACTCCCTTAAATCTCTTGCCGGCACCAATCGGCCAATTGATAGGACAAGTTCTTATTCCCAATACATTCTCGATATCCTCAAGAAGGTCAAAGGAATCTTTGGCCTCCAGGTCCATCTTGTTAATAAACGTAAATATAGGAATATGTCTCATAACACAAACCTTAAAAAGCTTAATTGTCTGTGCCTCAACACCCTTTGAAGCATCGATAACCATTACAGCAGAATCCGCCGCAATAAGGGTTCTATAGGTATCCTCTGAGAAATCCTGATGTCCCGGTGTATCAAGGATATTAATACAATAGCCATCATAATTAAACTGTAAAACTGATGATGTAACAGAAATTCCTCTTTCCTTCTCAATTTCCATCCAGTCCGATACCGCATACTTTGAATTTGCTTTACCCTTCACCGAACCAGCAGTATTAATTGCTCCTCCGTATAAAAGGAATTTCTCTGTAAGAGTAGTTTTGCCCGCATCCGGGTGAGAAATAATCGCAAATGTTCTTCTCTTTTCTATTTCTTTTCTATATTGTTCTGCCATTTTATCCTCCACAAATCCTTCAAGCTGGTGCCACTCCTGACCTACTATCCAAAAAACGCACCAAGAAGGAGGTAACAAAGGTTCTTTGATACCTCCTCCTTAAGTTATCCTATTCATTGGTAAGATATACCACAACTCCTCTGTTCGGTGCCAAATCAAGAATCAGTCTTCCGTCTCTTATTTCCAACGTATCGCAGCCGCTGATGTTGCCTGATTGCAGACTGTTATTATCCGGATGAACACCTGAAGCCTTACAGAATTCATCTATTACTCTGTAAATATTGTCTACAGACTCACGAAGCTTCATCAAAGAAGTGTTCGTAGCTGCTACAACACCTACAGAACCATCCATTTCCGCAACAACCGTCTTCACATCCTCGGCCTTACATCGAATCTCCCCGGCAGCGCCAATTAGCTGACCCGCCTTGTCAAGAAGCATGTTTTTTTCATCCTCGAAAGCTTTCCTTAATTTCTCCGCTTGAGCTGCCTCCCTAGCAGCCTTTTCTTCTTCCGACTCATTTTCCATTGTAAGAAGATTGATTGCCTTGTTAGCTCCAACAGGAAGATTAATCTCCATATGAGCACCATTATCATGATTGTTAAGAGCGACAACAATAGCCTTGTTATCAAGACATCTTGCAAAAGCAAACTGCCCAGTTGTCAGGGACAATTCACGATAATCTCCGTAAGTAAGCTCCGGAAATCTCTGCTTTAGCATACCCAGTTTCGTAAAGAGAGCAGGTAATTCATCCTTCTCATTAAAATCCTTAAGTTCAAGACATGGTCTCAGATTCCAATCTGAGCCCTTCTCCTTGTTTCCTTCTATACCAAACTCCGAGCCATAATAAATAGATGGAATACCGGGTACGGTATATTGAAGAATAGCAACATTATACATATGTTCCTTATTGTTCAACTTACTATATATTCGTGCTACATCATGGTTATCAGTAAAAGTATACAATCTTGTATTGCCAACTATACCAAGCAAACGTTTGATAGAATGTGCAATCTCAAAATAATTATGGTCATTATGTCCGGAGTATAATCCTTTGTGTAGCTCATAATTTGTAACTGAGTGTAGCATATCTCCATTAGCCCATCTGGAATAATCGCCATGGATAACCTCACCCATCAGCCAAAACTCCGGTTTAAGGGTATCACATACGCTACGAAGCTCCCTCATAAAGCCATGATCTAATACATCAGCGGCATCAAGTCTTATACCATCGATATCAAACTCATTTACCCAGAAACGCACCGTATCAAAATGATAATTCTTCACCTCAGGATTCCACTGATTAAGCTTTGCAAGAAGATTGTAACCTCCCCAATTATCATAGGAAAAGCCGTCATTGTATTCATTATTTCCCCAGAAATTTACATTACAGTACCAATCCTTGTAACGTGAACCTTCCCTGTTCTCCTTAATATCCTTAAATGCAAAGAAATCTCTTCCTGTATGGTTAAATACACCATCAACAATAACCTTCATTCCCATACTGTGACAATTCTTTACAAACATCTTAAAATCGTCATTTGTTCCAAGTCTTTTGTCAACAAGTCTGTAATCAATCGTATCATAACCATGTGAGCCTGACTCAAACAAAGGTCCAATATAAATTGCATTGCATCCAATTCTGTTTGCATGCTCCGCCCATTCATTTATTTTTTCAAAATGTGAGCCTGTCTCTCCGTTATTTTCATGTGGACAACCACACAAGCCTAATGGATAAATGTGATAAAATACTGCACTGTCATACCAAGCCATTTTCATTTTCTCCCATCTATTTTTTCATATTTTTATAAATAGATTTATTCTGTAATCTATTTTCAAAATCACTTTTCGGCATAGGTCTGTCATAATAATAACCCTGCACCATGGAGCAATTTACTGTCTTCAGGAAATCAACCTGTTCCTCTGTCTCAACTCCCTCAGCAATGGATTTCATACCCAACTCAT
>JBJENB010000183.1:0-4948 GCA_051879975.1 Wujia sp. | reverse complement strand
TATCTTTACATCCTTGAGTACAAAATCCTCAGATAAGGTTATATTCTGCGGCATATTCTTGATAAAATAACGATTATTCTTACCTGTAAACTCTACATAAGGGGATAGTTCTCCCGATACCTCATCATATACGAACCAGCTCATCTTCAGGTTTTCATCCTGAAGGCAGAGAAGAACTATCTTTTTATTAGGAGAAGCAAATGCGGTGATGTCCCATTTGTCATACTTTACGCTTGTCTGTTCAAAGCCGTCCGGTACCTTGATGTATTCCTCCACCGGGTCACCACCCGAGGTTTCCAGGAAAGAGAAATCCGTCACAAAATGGTAGCCCACATTGTTATACGCAACCTCAATATCCTCAATGGTTGTTCCGGCGAACACATTGATGGTATAGGTCTTCTTGTCACCGCTCTCAGCCTTAACCGTAATTGTAACTACGTTTTCCCCCGGCTTAATGTCATCGTTACCCTCTATACTGCATGTAGCCTTTGCATGCACCGGATATGCCAAAACTTCTATACTTTTTGTATCCTCCGAAACCTTGAGCTTATAGCTGGTCACCGAACCTGAGAATTCCGGACTAAGCTCTCCGGGATTCACCTCCAGACTGTACAGCGTGCAATTTGTGGAAGGTCCCTGCTCAGTTGTTGTCTGGGTTGTATTGTTATTATTGTTATTATTGTTGTTATTATTGTTATTATTGTTATTATTGTTGTTATTGCCACCTGGTTGCTGTGGAGCCGGGTCGGACACCGTTACACTCGCACCGCCATAGGTTGTACTAATCTGAGCCAGATTAATATCATAAAATTCACCACTGGAGCTGATTGAAGAACTTCCGTTTGCAATGGCCTTAAAGGAAAGGCTAATTGTTGCTGCAGAAGTACCTGATATAGTTACTGTTCCTCCACCGCCTCCAACGGTTGCACCGCTTCCGGAAACATACTGTAATACGGACGCATTATATGACACATATACCGTATATGCACAAATATCACTTCCACTGATACTTACGGATACATTTACGGCATCTCCCACCTTCGCGGATGAGGGAGCGGATATGCTAACGCTACATGCCGCTCTGGAATCCTGGGTACCTGCATTAAGACTCGCTATTAGCAATAAAAATACGAACAATATGTGTTTTATCTTCTTCATAATATCCTCCAGCTACCATTTGATAATTACCATTGAATAGTTTCAATACCTACTATATGTCTTTGAAGCATTACTATATCTATCGTTGAAATTTTTCCGTCACCGTTTATATCTGCGCAGGCAATACTATCAGAGGTGGTGGCATCCAAGCCTACTATCAGTCTCTGTACTTTAACTATATCTATGGTAGAGATAACACCGTCACCATTTAAATCACCTTTTTTACCATAGGTTCCTACCGTTTCACTTGGCGTTCCTCTTATAATCGTGAGATTGTAGTTTCTTATCGAGCCGTTTTGTGCCTTAACAGAAACAGTAATCCTGTTTGTTCCGGGACTTAGGTTTATCGTTCCTGCCCCGGTAACGGTGGCATATTTATTGACAGTTGTGGCATTCAGATTAATTGTGGTGACAGTCTCAGCCACAGTCAGAGAATAATCATTTGTTGTATTGCAGGCAAACGCCGGTGTAAAGGTGTATCCGTCAACAGAAAGTGTCTTGAGCCAGTTGTTCGGATTACCACTGTTTGCAGGCTTCACTGAAGCTGTTCCCGGCATGCTGTTATACACCGGTATTTTAAATACAATTGTGTTGTTTAATAATCCATTATTCTTATATGCACTATATATTGCCTGACACTCTGTAGCAGGTGCCTGAACATTTGTCATATACTGATGATTAAAAAGATTTGCCTTATTGGTTACATTAAATTTCTGAGTATACAGGGTATCCTGACCCACATTGATATAAGAGGTTCCCAAATATTGTGCACCACCTGTAATAGCCTTTTCAGGAGTGTTCCATGGTCTGCCATAGGAACCTGATCCGGCAGCATAATCAAGACCCTTTCTCATCGGATTGCCTCCCGGAGTGTCAGAGGCTCCTATATTGAACAGATTATAGCAGCCATTATAGCTTCCTGTTGATGCTTCTGTGGCTGTAGTACCCATTTCCTGTCTCATTCTGGATGCCAGATGATAAGGACTTACGCCACTGGCCTGTGCCGCAATCATAATCAGCTCCGAATATCGCCTTCCGGCTGCGTCACCGATAGCAACACCGTCCATAAAGGTTCCTTTGAGAATTGCCTCGATGCCCTCGATTGTATACACACCCTCCTGGTATGAAAGATTTTCAAATACAAATATATATGGTTCACTTAGATAAGTACGGGGATCAAGATAATATGTAGTAAGGGCATCCGATGCTGCAAACCATGTGGTCGAATCATAAGGTGTCCATGTATCTGTAGCCCAATTATATCCCACTGTGGTTGACCTCCAGTTATAATTAGGGTATGTGCTCGTTCCCTGAACCAGATTCTTAGGTGTTGCTCCCTGTCTCGGTATCTCATTATACAGAAGAGTTGACCATTCAATATTGGTTTGTATAGCCACAAACTGCCAATTAGGGTGAGCTGCATGCAGCACACGGAGCTGTTCCTTGTAGCTCTCCGGAAAGCCCTGAAGTGTAAGGCTCTCCTCAAATGTCACATCAGACGGAATACTTGCTGAGTCCACATTTATATATGTTGAATATACATAACCCGTATACTCTACTCCATTATAAACTGTTGTAACCTTCGTCCAGTTTTTATCACTTCCGCAGGAGGTCTCTATAATGGTTACCTTATGACCATAGGGCAACACAATCTTTTTTGACGATGAGTCAGTTATGTTGGGGTCAGAGGTACTTGGACCACTTCTGAAATTCACTCCGCTGCTGGCTGAAATTGTACCTGTTGTTGCCGCCACGGCAATATTATCGTATTTGATTGGATTGAGCAAAGCCAGTATTATTACAAATATCAGCAACAATCCTATATTTCTTTTCTTATTCATATGTATATCTCCTGTAACAAAGCTGTAAAATCACTATGACACCATCTGATATATACAATAAGCATTCTTCAATAAATGTTATCGACCACATTATGTTGTTACTTTACACAGTATAACACACGAAATATGTATTGTAAAATATGTTTCATGGGGAAATCAAGGAAATATATGAATATTTTGTAAAATTTTATTTTTTTCTTCTATATGTTTTAACAAAGAGGTTCTGAGTATCTTCCTAGATATAAAGAAATCCCCGAAGCTTTCACTCCGGGGATTTCTCCTCTCTTAAATTATACAAAGCTGCTAACCGGAATCGAACCGGTGACCTCAACACTACCAATGTTGCGCACTACCGACTGTGCTATAGCAGCATCTGTCAATTTGACACAAGACACACTATACTTTATTTATTCTATTGTGTCAAGCTAATTTTATTACGAATTCTTTGAAGGGCATTATTTACAGACTTTGCCGTCTTGCCAAGCCTGTCACCTATCTCACTATATGATAATCCGTCAAAATATAATATAAGAACCTTTTTCTCATAGGGGCTGAGCTTTGTCTTAATCAGTCCGGCTATAACATTTTTCTGTTCCTTTTCAATTATCATATCCTCAGGATTAACCACATCCTCCGCACTCTGCATATCCTCAAGAATATACTTGTCCCCAAGCTCCTGAGCATCATATATAGAAATATAGGTGTTAAGTGGAGAATGCTTTTTCCTGTTGGAATTTTTGATGGCATTCTGTATCTGTCTTCTGATACAGAGCGTTGCAAAGGTAGAAAATACAGCACCCTTATCACTTTCATAATCCCTGATAGCCTTAAACAAACCAATCATTCCCTCTTGAATTAGGTCATCCGTATCTCCACCAATTAAATATACCGTTCTAATCTCCTTCTTGACCAGATTACCGTATTTCTGCATCATATAATCCATGGCATCATCATCTTTGGATTTAATGAGAGCAATTATTTCATTGTCTGATAGTGTATCATACCTTTTATCCATATATCCTCTTTTATCGCTTTGAAAAAGCTCTTTGTCTTACAACCTCATAGGCCAATACACCTGCTGCAACGGATGCATTCAGGGAATCTATATCTCCCTTCATCGGAATAGATACAATGTAATCACACTTTTCCTTGACCAGTCTGCTTACGCCATTTCCCTCATTGCCAATAACAAGACCCATGGAACCGGTAAGATTACAGTTATACATAACCTCTCCATCCATATCTGCACAGGCAAACCACATTCCTCGCTCCTTGAGCTCCTCAATGGTCTTTGCAATATTCGTTACCTTGGCAACAGGAGTGTAATTAATTGCTCCTGCAGATGCCTTAACCACTGTAGAGGTAAGACCTGCTGCCCTTCTCTTTGGTATAATGACACCATGAGCACCGCAAAGATTTGCAGTTCTGATGATAGCACCAAGATTATGAGGATCTTCAATCTCATCCAATATGAATATAAATGGCGGTTCTCCCTTTTCTGAAGCCTTAGCAAAAATATCATCTATAGTCGCATACTCATAGGCCGCCGTAATAGCCATAACACCCTGATGCTTTCTATCCCTCGACATCTCATCCAATCTATCCTTGGATATAAAATTAACGATGACATCTCTCTTCTTTGCATCCCTTAATATAGAGCTGATGGTTCCGTCTCTTAAGCCATCCTGAATATACAGCTTGTCAATTGTTTTACCTGATCGAAATGCCTCAAGTACTGCATTTCTGCCCTCTATAAAATGATTATCAAAGCTCTCTCCGGTTTTCTCGTCCATAAAATCCTTATCCTGCATTTTTTTCTCCCAAATAATCCCAAATCATTCCATCAACCAGGACAAATAATCTGTCCATGTCTCCCTTTAGATACAAGTAACCAAGCAGTGCCTCTAACCCGGTGGCCTTCCTGTATTCACTCATGGTAGCATTCTTAG
>JBJENB010000182.1:0-4999 GCA_051879975.1 Wujia sp. | reverse complement strand
CTAAGAGAAGTGCTTTGGGCTCGTAACTATGATAATGATACAGCGACAAACATGCGAAATAAGGCGGTTATACCTACAGGACTTCCTAAGTCCAATGTAGTTTACTATGAGCTTGAGGGTGGAGCTTGGCTCTGTGTAAGACCTTCAGGTACAGAGCCTAAGATAAAATTCTACTATGGAGTCATAGGTAAGAATATAGATGATGCAAAGGCACTTTCTGAGGAATTCGGCAAGGCAGTACTTAAGATGATTGACTATATGATTTAGTTCTTACTATTATTTTGTTATGAGGTAAAGTGAATGAATAGCAAAAGCAAAGGATTAGATCAGAATAGAGCCCCGATATACGAGGCGCTGGAAAAATTCAGAAAAATGAGGGTAGTCCCATTTGACGTACCCGGACATAAAAGAGGAAGAGGAAACCCTGAACTGGCGGATTTCCTTGGAGCTCAATGTGTTGCTGTGGATGTAAACAGCATGAAGCCTTTGGATAACCTTTGTCATCCGATATCTGTAATTAGAGAGGCAGAGGAATTGGCTGCAGAGGCCTTTGGTGCAGCTCATGCATTTCTCATGGTCGGGGGAACCACAAGCTCGGTTCAGACCATGGTTTTGACTGCATGCAAGAGAGGTGACGAGATTATACTTCCGAGAAATGTACACAGAAGTGTGATTAATGCACTGGTACTTTGCGGAGCAGTTCCGGTATATGTCAATCCGGAGGTAGATAAGAGACTTGGAATATCCCTGGGCATGAAACGGGAACAGGTTGCCAGGGCAATTAAGGAGCATCCAAATGCGGTGGCTGTTTTGGTCAATAATCCTACCTATTACGGAATCTGTTCGGATCTAAGAGCTATCGTCAAGATGGCCCATGATGCGGGCATGCTTTGTCTCGCTGATGAAGCACACGGAACACATTTCTACTTTGGAAGCGGATTGCCGATTTCGGCTATGGCGGCAGGTGCGGACATGGCTGCGGTGTCAATGCATAAGAGTGGCGGAAGTCTGACCCAGTCAAGCTTTCTTCTTGCCGGACCGGCTATGCAGGAGGGATATATCAGGCAGATAATTAACCTGACCCAGACCACATCGGGAAGCTATCTTCTTATGTCCAGCTTGGATATATCAAGAAGAAATCTTGCATTAAGAGGTAAGCAGGTATTCAAGCAGGTAGTAGAGCAGGCTGAATATGCAAGAGAAGAGGTCAATGCAATCGATGGTTATTATGCATTTGGGCCTGAGATGATAAATGGCGATTCAATATATGATTTTGATATAACCAAGCTCAGTATTCATACTTTGGATATTGGACTTGCGGGAATTGAGGTATATGATTTACTCAGGGACGATTATGATATACAGATAGAATTCGGTGATTTGGGTAATATACTTGCGTATCTATCGATTGGTGACAGGACACAGGAGATAGAGAGACTTGTCAGTGCTTTGGCGGATATAAGACGCAGATATAAGAAGGATCCGTCAGGTATGCTTACTCAGGAGTACATTGAGCCGGAGGTTGTAGCCAGCCCTCAGGAGGCCTTCTATGCCGATAAGGAAAGTCTTCCGATTGAGGAGACGGAGGGAAGAATATGTAGCGAGTTTGTTATGTGTTATCCGCCGGGTATCCCAATTCTTGCACCAGGCGAGAAGATAACCAAGGATATTTTAACTTATATAAGGTATGCCAAGGAAAAGGGCTGCAACATGACAGGTCCTGCGGATGCGGATATTCTGTATCTCAATGTGTTGAAGTAGCAAGGGTATATAAGAATCAATTGATATGTGAAATATATTATATGCAATAATAAAGGTGTAAAGTTGAGATTTTAATAAAGACTTTACACCTTTCTCTTTTGTATCTATTGTGTTTTATCATTTGCAAAGAAGTGTTAGTACTGACACATCTCCTTTGCACCCCTTTCAAATGATTAATATGAAGCACGCTGATGCACGATTCATATTAATTATTATAGGGAGATTTAGAATTTGTGTAAAGCCTTTATTATTTTTAACAAAATAAAAAAAACAGTTGGAAGATTAGCGCATTTATTATATGATATATGGTGATAGATTGTATGATTTTATGCCATTATAATCTATAACATATATGAAAGGATAGTATGTGTGAAGGCTATGGATTTGTGGTTTAGTGAGAGTCACACTCCTGATGTTAAGCTGTCCCTTCGGGTAAATAAGCAGCTGTATGCCAAGAAGAGTGACTACCAGAATATCGAAGTATTGGAAACACCTGAGTTCGGAAGAGTGCTTACTCTGGACGGAAATATAATGCTCACAGAGAGAGATGAGTTTATCTATGATGAAATGATTACCCATGTTCCTATGGCGGTACATCCAAATATAAAGAGAGTACTTGTAATCGGTGTAGGAGATGGAGGCGTTATCAAGGAATTAACAAGATACGACCAAATAACCAGAATCGATCTTGTGGAAATGGATGAGATGGTTGCCGAGGCATGTAGACAGTATCTTCCTGAAAATGCCTGTCGACTTGATGACAGCAGAGTTCATATTTACTATGAAAATGCCTTAAAATTTATCAGAAGATGTGAGAATAAATATGATTTGATTATTGTTGATTCCAACGACCCATTTGGACCTTCAGAGGGATTATTTACCAGGGAATTTTATGGCAATTGTTACAAGGCTCTTAAGGAGGACGGAATTATGGTAAACCAGCAGGGCAGCCCATTTTATGCAGAGGATGCTGCTGCCATGCAGAGAAGTCATAAGAGGATAGTCAGTACATTCCCAATAAGCAGGGTATATCAGGCACATATCCCTACCTACGCTGCAGGATATTGGCTGTTCGGATTTGCCAGTAAAAAATATCACCCTATTGATGATCTGGATGAGGATAGATGGAACGCTCAAAATCTTAGAACAAAGTATTACACGACAAGACTACACAAGGGAGCATTTTATCTTCCTGCGTTCCTGGAGGAAATGCTGGAAGAAGTCGAGAATGAGGACTAAATAATCATAATAGTAAGGAGACGAAAAAATGCTTGAGAGAAATGTAGAGGCATTTATCGGTTGTGATGCGGATTATCAGGACGCGGATATGGTAATATTCGGAGCACCCTATGATTCGACAACCAGCTACAGACCGGGGGCGAGATTTGGCTCGTCAGCCATCAGGCATGAGAGCTTTGGGCTTGAAACCTACAGTCCGTATCAGGATAAGGAGCTTACGGATTACAAGGTATTTGATAGTGGAGATTTGGAGCTGTGTTTCGGCGATGCAGAGCTTGCACTAAGGGCTATAGAAGAGCGAACGACTACCATAATAGGGGACGGCAAATTTCCAATTATGGTAGGCGGAGAGCATTTGGTTACCCTCGGTGCATTCAGAGCTGCATTGGCCAAATGGCCGGATTTGCATATTATACAGTTTGATGCCCATGCCGATTTGAGGGATGATTATCTGGGTGCTAAGCTGAGCCACGCATGTGTCCTTAGACGATGTCACGACCTTATTGGTGATGGGCGTGTTCATCAGTTCTGCATAAGAAGTGGAGACAGGTCGGAGTTTGAATTTGCAGGCAAGCATACAGATATGCATAGATTTTCCTTCAATGGACTGAAGGAGCTTATAGTGGATTTGAAGGCAAAACAGGTGCCTGTATATTTTACGATAGATTTGGATTGTCTGGATCCGTCGGCATTTCCCGGTACAGGTACACCGGAGGCAGGAGGAGTGAGCTTCAAGGAACTGCTGGATGCAATATGTACGGTATCACAGGCAAAGCTTGTGGCGGCTGATATAAATGAGCTGGCACCAAACCTTGATATGTCAGGGGCATCGACAGCTATGGCTTGCAAGGTTATGAGAGAGCTTATGATAGCGATATTAAGCAATAAATAGAAAGGAAAATGATAAATGAGCAGAGTATTGATAATTGGCTGTGGCGGTGTTGCCACAGTAGCTATAAGTAAATGTTGTCAGGTCAGTGAGGTTTTTACAGAGATTTGTATAGCCAGTCGTACTAAGTCAAAGTGTGATGCTTTGGCGGAAAAGCTGGCACCTACAACCTCTACAAAGATTACCACAGCACAGGTTGATGCGGATAATGTGGACGAGCTTATTGCCCTCATCAATGACTATAAGCCGGAGCTTGTAATGAATATTGCATTGCCATATCAGGATCTTACTATAATGGATGCATGTCTCGCCTGTGGTGTAAATTACATGGATACTGCAAACTATGAGCCGGAGGATACCGATGATCCGGAGTGGAGAGCAATATATGACAAGCGTTGCAAGGAAGCGGGCTTTTCAGCATATTTTGACTACTCATGGCAGTGGGCATACAGAGAAAAGTTTGAGAAGGCGGGACTTACGGCACTTCTCGGCTCTGGCTTTGACCCGGGTGTAACACAGGCATACTGCGCCTATGCCAAGAAGCACGAGTTTGATGAGATAGATACCATAGATATACTTGACTGCAATGGTGGTGACCATGGATATGCCTTTGCAACCAACTTCAATCCTGAGATAAACCTCAGAGAGGTTTCGGCACCGGGAAGCTATATTGAAAATGGTAAGTGGGTAGAAATTCCGGCTATGTCGATTAAGAGAGAGTACGATTTTGATATGGTTGGAATGAAGGACATGTATCTCCTTCACCACGAGGAGCTTGAGTCTCTGGCAGCAAATATTCCTGAGGTAAATAGAATCCGTTTCTTTATGACCTTTGGACAGAGCTACCTGACTCATATGAAATGTCTGGAAAACGTGGGAATGCTTTCAACCACACCGGTTCTGTTTGAAGGAAAAGAAATTGTGCCAATTAAGTTTTTAAAGGCTCTGCTTCCGGACCCGGCAAGCCTTGGACCTCGTACTCATGGCAAGACAAATATTGGATGTATTTTTACCGGGAAAAAAGACGGCAAGGATAAGACTTACTATATTTATAATGTTTGTGACCACCAGGAATGTTACCGTGAGGTGGAAAGCCAGGCAATCAGCTAT
>JBJENB010000181.1:0-5040 GCA_051879975.1 Wujia sp. | reverse complement strand
TACATATATCACGTATGCCATAGCAAATATGGGACACATTATTTTTTTATCCTTATATTTGCTAAAATGCTTCCTGCTTAATAAAGCCAAAAGCATTATTGCAAATGCCAACGATATATCAACATAAACCATACCTACACCTCTATTCTCACAATCCTATCCATAACTACACTTGCAATAACCACAATCATTAGGCTTATTGTCATTATTACCCTTCCATATAACGTACTATATAAAACCTCGATATAATTACCATTTGTAAGCTTCATATATAAAACAATACCTAATGGCGCCATGGTCATAAGAGTACTCTCCAGCCTTTTCCCTGCAACGATAGTTGCAATCTCCTGTAAAACCTCCTGTTTGTCGGCGATATTTCCGGTATAACGTCGCACAAGCGCTATCATATTGCCGCCATAACGCTTTGCCGCCGTAATAGTAACGGACAATTCCCTTACATCTGCAATTCCACTCCTATTCCCAAAATCCAACAGCAAATCTGTTATATCCCTGTTGCACTCTAGACCAAATTTGATATAATTCAGCTCTTTCTGAATCAAAGCGTACCCTGTATATTGTTTGGATATTTCCTGACTTGCCAAAATAAAAGCGCGTTCCAGAGAATATCCTGCCTCAAGACAGGCAGCTACACTCATCATGGTATCCCTGAATTCCATCAGCAATTTGTCCTTTATCCCTTGTCTATACCTTTTCAAATCGCGAACGAACAGCACTCCAACCGGCAAAAATCCCACAAACACATAATTCACAGAGTCATAAAAGATATATGTTACAATGGACAGAACAAGCACGAGCTTAGCCCCCTCTGCCATAAACCATTTATGGTCAGGTATACATTTGCTATAATCCACTGCATGCCTCCTCATAAAGTGCCAGCATACCTCTTGCCGACAACTTGCTTATGTTAATCATGTCATTGACCTTACGTAGCATGCCCTTTACCCTTCCGCACTCCTCTCCGGTCTCCACATACTCAAACAATGTATTGATACATATCTCTCCTTTTTCCATTCCCCTTACCTCACTTATACTTAATACTTTTCGACTCTTATCTCTCAATCTTCCCAAATGAACTATGATATCAATGGCTGAAGCCAGCTGTCTTCGTATTGCATCTACAGGTATTTCCAGCCCCATAAGATACATTGTTTCAAGCCTAAGCAATGCATCGCTACAGGAATTGGCATGTCCCGTACAAATACTTCCGTCATGTCCTGTATTCATAGCTGTAATCATATCTATCACCGCCTGATCCCTAACCTCGCCTACAATTATTCTGTCAGGTCTCATTCGCAGACTGGTCTTAATCAAATCTCTGATTGTAATGGCATTTTCTCCTTCAACATTGGCATTTCTGGCCTCCAATCTAACGATATTGTCAAGCTCAGGAAGTCTTAGCTCCGCTATATCCTCAATTGTAATAACCCTTTCATCCCTGGGGATAAAGTCCGACAGGGCATTTAAAAATGTTGTCTTACCTGAGGAAGTCCCTCCTGCAATAAATATGTTATATTTAGAAATCACCAGGAGCCTCAATAATTTGGCAATGCTTTGAGGAAGTGTCCCAAGTCTTACAAGCTCTTCCATATCCATAGTACTCTCAGAAAAACGCCTGATAGTCACTATGTCTCCCTCCATGGAAATTGGGCTTGTCACTATATTTACACGGGAACCATCCTCAAGCCTGGCATCAACTATGGGGCTTCCCTGATTGATTCTTCTATTACATGCTGCTACAATCTGTTGTATAACTGTTTGCAATCGCTCAGGGGATTCAAAGCTTTTATCTGTTCTATAAATAGAACCATTTTTCTCGACAAAGATTTTATTGTATCCATTTACCATTATCTCCGTTATACCCTTCTCCTCCAGAAGCTCCGTGATAACATCCAATCTTCTTATTGAATTGAAAAGCTCTCGTCTCAATGCCAGTCTGTCCTTCAAAGTCAGCTCATGCTCCTCTGAAGCCTCAAGTATACTTCTGTCTATCATTGCGAATATAATCCCATCATCCTGCTCTGAGGAATAATCCAAGGAACTGATTACCCTTTCCCTGATAGTATTAAATAAATCCCTTGAATACAGTCAAATCACTTCCTCCACATATTTTTTCATTTCCAAGCTGTCATAGGGATAATCAGGAACCATTATGTAGGATACGCTTCCTGACATCTCATGCAAAAGCTGCCTGTATCTTTCCTTAAAACACTCTAGCTTTGCGCTTGATATATCATCTTCAAGAACAGGTATATACAGATAATCCAGCTCCCGAAGTAGCTCCATACTTCCTAGCATTGATGCTCCAATATCAAGCACTGCCCTTTCTATATTCATCTCTGACAGACATTTTTTAAGCCATATAATATCTTTCGATTTAAGCTGACCAATATCCGAAGGATTATTGATACCCACAATTTTTTTAATAGAAGCTTCATCATAAGAAATGCTTTCAATCAGGTTTTTCAGTTCTTTGTTATTAGCTGCCCAGTAATATAGAAAGCTATCAGCATTTTTCCTGTCATCCTCTGAATATGGCTGTCCGCAGTACTCCTCCAAGCTTATGTAGATACTATTTAAGCCGGCACACATAGCCAACGCAAACCGGGTCTTTCCGCTTCTGCCAATCGGAGAATATACCCCATACAAAATACATTTTTCTCTGACCGTTTTCTTGGTAAGTCCTAAACATTGAATAATACTGAAGACCACCTCCTCAGCGCTCTGGTACTTATATATAAAGCCTTTACCGGAAGCTTCCTGCCTTACTCCGCATATTCGTATGTGAGGAAGCTTGTAGATATCCGATTCCATGCCATCTCCTATAACAAGCAAATCAATATTATTTGAAGTGATAAAATTAATCAGCTTCTCACTATCCGAAAAAGCAGAAATAGTAATTCCCAGCTTTTTTCTGGAATTTACATATTCCATAAGATTTACAGCATAGTTGTAATCCTTATCTATAAGTCCAACCCGATATCCCATTCCATTCACCTCCTCCAAGCATCACCACCAATGTTGCTAAAGCAATAGAAACAGACATAGGAAAAGTAGTCAGATTAATTTTTCTCTTGCGTAATAATCTTGAAATAACAGATATCACTCCCCAGCCCGCAGTAATCAGGAAGGACAGGAGAATAACCTTGAAAATGTCCGTAAACATGAATGCTCCCACTGCGGATAAAAGCTTGATATCACCTGCTCCCACAATATGAAGCAAAAAGAAAATAAATAGAAGTATAACCGGTATTACCATACCCGAAAAACTATTCCTCGCACCGGTTATGCCATGATGAAAAATACTTAACCCCAAACCACCAATACATCCCACAAGATTTAATTTGTTGGGAATACATCCGGTGTTAATATCATACCATACTGCCATAATCAGTATGCTAATCAGGGTTATGTTACTCATTATATGTATATTGGTTCCTCCTCTCAAATAATAACAAAGCTGAACACAGTCAGCTCTAGCTGACATCAATAAAATATCCTGTGGAATCCATGTGCAAAGACAAGAAAACATTACATAGATTACATGAGTACTTTTCAAAATAATAATTAGCAAATAGGATTTTGGAGTTATGCGCGAATGACCACATGGATTCGCAACAGGACTTCTTAAGAACGTAGCCTCAAACAGCTGATAGCTGTTTTCTTGCTACAAGAAGAATATAACACGATTTCACAATAAAAGTAAAGCTCCAAATTGGACACAAAAAAGTAGCCAATCGACTAATTTTGTAGTCGTTTGGCTACTTTAAGGGTTATTCCTTATAGTTTACTATCTCATCGATAAGCTGTGGTAGCTTCTCATCCATATCCTCATCAGAAAACTGACAGGTGCCGACCTTTCTGTGTCCTCCACCGCCATACTTAAGCATGAGACTTCCCACATCTACATTTGATGTCTTATTGATTATACTATAGCCTACCGCAGCAGAGCAGCCATGTCCTCCCTTGCCATTTACAATCCATACAGATATATTCTGTTCAGGGTAGAGGCTGTAAATAAGGAATCTGTTTCCGGTATAGATTGGGTCAACACCACGCAAATCTGATATTATTACATCCTTCTCCACACGGGTGTGAGCCTTAACCATTTCCTTAAACTTCTCTGTCTGCTCATTGTATACCTCAATTCGTTCCTGAACATCAGGAAGAGCCAATATCTCTGCCGTACTCATTGTTCTGCAGGCATCAATAAGATTCTCCATAAGCTTGTAATTCGGTATGGTAAAATTTCTCCATCTTCCCAATCCGGTTCTCGGATCCATCAGGAAGCCCACCAGGATCCAGCCTGTAGGATTTAATATCTCATCAATGGTAAGATTACCTGAATCTACCTTGTCTACAGCCTCCATCATTTCATCAAAGTGGGAAAATCTCTCAACACCACCATAGTACTCATAAATAATTCTTGCACAGGATGGGGTAATTCTACTTTCTCCCTTATACTTACCCTCCAGCTGATTTCTCTCAAACTCGCTTGAATGGTGATCAAACCAGAGTCCACAGCCCTCAACAAAAGGAACATTCGCAAGACAATCATTTTCATCAACAGGTATCTTGCCATCCTGAAGGTCCTTTGGATGAGCAAAGGTCCATGAGTCTATTATTCCGGCCTCTTTAAGAAGCGCACCACATGCCAAACCATCAAAATCCGAACGCGTTACTAATCTCATTATTCTTTCCCCTTTATGTATTATAATGTAGCATTGCCCCTGATATCATATTATGTAACAATATCTGTCTTTTCCTAAGAAAAAAAGCATATACATAAGTATAGTATAATAAAAATAAATGTTTTTCAAGGAAATATTCATGTCAATAGTATTATCTTTGTCCAATTATGCGATTCCGGTCATCATCGGATACATCGTTCTATATGGTCTTATGAAAAAAGTGGATATATTCACAGTATTTATCAAGGGTGCCAAAGATGGCTTTCAAATGGTAATTGAGCTTCTGCCTACTCTGGTAGGACTCCTGGTAGCTATAGGAATCTCCCGCAGC
>JBJENB010000180.1:0-5077 GCA_051879975.1 Wujia sp. | reverse complement strand
GACAGGTAGCAAGGTGAATATGAAAAATATTCAGGATGCGATGTATCAATGTCGATAACACCGGATAACATAGTTGTTTTTTTGGCATCTGTAGGAATATGTATAGTAACATTATTATCGTCATCTATAGTCTCGGTTGTGCTACCGACTTCACCCATTATTGTTCCGCCAACACCAACCCTCATATAGTGAACTGTAATGGAGGCTTCGTCCTGGTCAGGTGTTGCTCCCAATGTTTCTACCTCTCCCTCGTACAACGATGCCTCTGGGGAATTCTCCGGAGTATCTGCCGAAGAAGTAAGGAATAATGACTGGGTTATAAGCATAACCATAACCATAAGTGATGCCACCAGCTTCTTATGATTCCCTTTTCCCCAATATAACGCATTGGAGACTGCGCTAATAACAGCAACAAGTGCAAGAGTGGGATATACTAATATCCTATGTTTCTTACCAATGTTCAAAAGCCTTCTAATCATTTTGTCCTTTAAACTCATACTCCACCTCAAATTATATTTTCTACATAAATTTACTTTCGTATAATCATCACAACAATATAATCATTAAATATAACTATAGTAACCCATAGTTATACATATTATTTCTAATGATAACACATACAATATAAAAAAGAAACATATTTTTGAAGGTTTTATACAAAATATAGTATTTTTTTGATAATAATTCTTCTATTTCGTACTTTTGATTATATATATCTGTTTAATTTTCAATTATGGGATTAAAATTATCTATAAATAGATTAATGATATAAGGCTATTGAATAATTGAATAATAATTATATGAAAATATTCAATTAAAAATGATACTTTGAGATAATATTTCACTTATAAAGGTTTTGTTTCCAAAGAGGGGTATATTCTCCTCGAAAGAAGAGATCCAGATTCGCATTTAAGTACTCCTGTTCCCTATTTGCTTCTTGAATGGTCATTCCCTGTCTGTAAAAAGGCTGATCCTTGACCAAAACATGTTCATAATAGGATTGAAAATCCGAATTAACATCAGAATCATAGTTCTTTTCCAAACATTTCACCTCCTTATTTAGTTTATGATCTGCGGCTTTCTTGCAAGTCTTGAATCAGACAATTACACAGGATATACCAGTCTTTCTTCTGATATATTGTTCAATACCTCATCTAAATACTTTTTAGAAAGATATCTTGCCATAGGCAAATTCATATCAAGGTAATTACCACAATCTCTTGCACTTGCTCCCGGCACCTCATCGTAATAATCTGCCATAAAGGAATACAACTCCTTCATAAGCGGGATTATATCCCTAGATTCATAATCCCCCGCCAATATAAAATAAAAGCCAGTACGGCATCCCATTGGTCCAAAATAAATTACTTTTTCCTTATATTCTAAATGATTTCTCAAAAAGGTTGCAGCCAAATGCTCAATAGTATGCACCTCCGCAGTATTCATTACCGGTTCATAATTTGGTCTTGTCATGCGTAAATCAAAGGTGGTAATAATATTCCCCTCTACATTATCCTTTCTGGAAACATAAACACCCGGTAATAATCTTGTATGATCAATCGTAAAGCTTGCTATCTTGTCCATTCTAAAATCTCCCTTCTGCAACCATAGCTGAAACCAATCTCACACTATGGGCTATTGCCTTTGCCTCAAAGGTTGGATAATCCTCTGATGCACTGTCATCTGCCTTATCTGATATTGCTCTGATAATTAAAAATGGTATGTCATTCAAGTAAGCGGTCTGGGCAATGGCAGCACCTTCCATCTCTGTGCAATAGCCACTAAAATTAGCTACTATTCTATCCTTAATACTTCTGTCCGATATAAACTGGTCACCACTTACTATTCTTCCCTCAAATACATTAATATCAGGATTAACTCTCTCGCAACACCTCTTTGCCAATTTCCGAAGCTCTTCATCTGCAACAAAAATTGATGTGTCCATCCTTGGAATAATACCCGGAGCATAACCGAAGCCCGTTGCATCCATATCATGCTGCAAAGTATCTGTAGAAAGAACTATGTCACCGATGTCAATAGAAGAATTTAAGCTTCCGGCAATTCCGGTATTTATAACAGCATCTACCATATATTCATCAACAAGAATCTGAGTACATATACCTGCATTAACCTTTCCTATGCCGGATCTTACAACCACTACATCCTTTCCGTTAAGCTTTCCCTTATAAAAATCCATTGAGGCCCTACTCTTAACCTCAATATTCGTCATGCTCTCCTTCAGCTTGCTTACCTCTTCATCCATTGCTCCAATTATACCTAACATATTTATCCTCCTAAATCATTTTTAAACTTAATCTATTATGTAAAATAATGATTAGATTATTTTATTATTAATTCTATTTGTTCGCATGCCCAATTTATCTTTTCAGTCAAAAGCAACAGTAAAGCCTTCTCATATGCTTCATTGTCTGTCAACATATCAGCAACACACTTTACATAAAATTCATTCAAAACAAACATGGCAATCTCGCTGAGCTTGTCTCCGGCTGCTTTATTCCTCAGCTCATACATTTTGTCTCCAATATATCGAATAAATGCATGCCATTTGTTAATAAAGGCTTCATATTCCCTTATATTATTCTGGGAAATCCACTTTCTAACCTTAACCTTAGCCAAATTATCCTTTATACATTCTCCCTTTTGCAAGAAATATTTAAAGTCATCCCCCATATACACTCTGCCTAGCGGAAACAATCTGCAAATTCCCGGTCTGGCTTCATGAATACTGCATTTTCCCTCTTCATTCAGAAATTGACATGTATCCTGCTCACCCATCCTAAGATTCGGAAGAATCATTCCGTCAACCATATTTAGTTCAACAAAGCCATTATCAAGCAGCTGTTGAAAGCTTTGATTTAGGCTATTCAAGATTCTAATAACATCATATGGATCCAAAACAATGGAGCTTCCCATACCACAGCAACACTTATGACAACCCTCACAGTTACCCGTATCTGCCTTCACCATATCATTTAATTCATATATTCGTCCATCTGATATTTCTTCTAAGGTAGCCTCTCTAAGCATCTAAATATCTCCTAATCAAAATCTATATTAAGTTTATCACAGTAACGGCAATAATCAAGCTCCAATTTGTATCATTAGTTAAATAAATAAACTATTTATTTATCATGTAAAACCTCAAAAAAACATTAAAAAATTAAGTTTTAGGAGCCTAATATCAAAATTCAATCAATTATTTCAAAATAAAAATGTAGTCAAAAGACTACATTTCCAAAATCCACTCTATAAATTCCCTCACAGCACCTTCTCCTCCATTTTTATCAGTAACATAATCAACCAAATCAATTACAGCATCCGAGGCATCTGCCGGGCATCCGGTCAATCCTCCGGCAGAGGAAACAGCTTCCATACAAGATAAATCATTTAAATCGTCACCTATATATGCAACACTCTCAAAACCATCAAACAAGAATATTTTCTCCAAGCATTTAAGCTTATCAGTAATCCCCTGATAGAGGCGTTTTATTCCAAGCTCCTTACATCTATTCTCGACTATAGCTGAGCTTCTCCCCGTAATAATGATAGGCTCAATTCCTGCCGGAACAGCCATATGGCATATCCCATAGCCATCCTTGGCTGAAAATGCCTTAAACAGCTCACCATCGTTGCCCATATATATTTTTCCGTCAGTTAAGGTTCCATCCACATCCATTACCAAATATTTTATCTTTGTGCTATTCTTTATCCTCTTCATTCTCATTACCTTTTCCTAACATTTGAAGCAAACCTATTCATAATAAATCCACTTATCATACAACCAATCATGCAACCAAGTCCATTATGAATCATATCATCCCATTCAAACCATCCACGACGAAGCAAAAGCTGCAAAACTTCAATTACTGCAGAAATTAAAGCTCCGGTGATAAATCCCTTCCACCACTCCAATTTTTTACGACACAACACCGGAAGAAGTATCCCAACAGGAAATAGCATAATAATATTTAACAGAATTTCTTCCAAAAGGAGTCTGTCTCCATGGAACAAAACCTCATTCCATGACCAAAATGGTATAAGCTCGTATTTGCGCGCCCCCGGAACCCGGGTAAATAAAGTGGTTGCAAACACAAAACCCATATAAATATACCCCAGTAATGCTGCGAGAGCTTGAGACAAACGAATTTTATTATTTATCAATAAAAAAATCAGCACTGATACCACAATCAGCAAAACAATTCCAAAGCACACAATTTCTCTAAATGTCCACGGACGGTTATGTGTAACAATAATCTGATGTAAATCCAAAGCTGTATCTCCTCTTGTAATTTATATTAATAGATATTTCAAGGTGAAATATACCTATCATGGAATTTTCCTACAATATATAGTTCTTATAAAAAAATGTGCTGCGCTTCTATAATTTTTTGCACTACTTCTACAGTTTCCTCCACCTCATCAGCTATCTCAGTCACAGACTTTCCTCTTTGTATCTTTTTAATAACTAATTCAGCTAGAAGACACTCTCTTCCTTCTTCTCTTCCTTCCATCCTGCAGTCAGCCATCATATCTTCCCATGCTTTACACATATCAGTTACCTCGTTTTCCTCTTCTAATTCTACTTTTAATCCGGTACATACTCTCATCACATTCGCCGCTTTTCTGTCAACATTTCTAAAGCTCTCGTCTCTTTCAAGCAGTTTCTGCATCTCTGCCTTATCCTTTGAATATTTAATAAAGCTCATTACCTGTTTCAAACTGGAATCAAACCTATTGAGTTCTTCCGGCTTAATCTGTGCCGGACATATCAGATTAATTCTGTAATTCTGTATCAGCTCCAAAAGCTCCGGTTTTTCCACATTCACCATCTCATGAATGGATAATGGTCCATCCCATTCATCTGCATTAAACAGAACAACCAGTGTTATAACAGGCACCAGCCTGTCATCCCTGTAAAACCCCGACAGATATTCACCAGCATTTCTTCCATTATGATCCTTATCCTTATTATGTTTCCGTGCCGTTTCCTCTACCTGCCCGGCATACTGCAACGCATCATACAGCATATTTCTGACCGGCATTGCATAATGTACAT
>JBJENB010000179.1:0-5137 GCA_051879975.1 Wujia sp. | reverse complement strand
ACATGGAGAAGCGGTTTTAGATTAATCATTGTTCCAAGAGTCGCCGCCGTCTTAGATATTCTTCCACCCCTCTGAAGATATACCAAATCCTCAACAGTGAATTTGTGTACTATATTCATCTTGATAACCTCAAGATTGTTATAATTTTCCTCAACGCTCATTCCAGACTTCTTATTCATAACAGCATGATACAGAAGCATTCCCTGTCCACCCGATGCACATAAGGAGTCAATTACCATGATTTTTGCATCCGGATATTCCTCCTCAAGGTTTGCCTTACAAATAAATGCATTGCCAACTGTGCTGCTTATTCCTGAGGACAGGCACATGAATATTATGTCCTTTCCGGCTTCAAGCTGCTGCCTGAAGCTGGTTTCTATCTCATCTATATTGGCCGCAGCCGTCTTGGTAGACATACCCATACGCATTTTATCATAAAATTCCTTAGGTGATAAATCCCTATCCTTACCATAGGTTTCCCCATCAATTTCATATAAAAGAGGTACGATAACAACACCATTTTCCCGGGAAAACTCCACAGGTAAATCATTAGTTGAATCAGCTATTATCACATAATCTCTCGCCATTATAATTTTCTCCTCGTATAATATGTATCGCACGATTTATTCCATAAATCCTGCCATGTCGTCGGAACCGATCTTTAGTATGAACTTCGTTCATAGCGGTTCCTCCTATTTTATTATCTTGACAGGGCATTTTTCCTTACATGCTCCACAACCTGTACACTTATCGTAATCCACATGTGCCAGATAATCTGTAACTGTTATTGCCCCACTCGGGCAGTTCTTCTGACATATTCCGCATCCAATACAGCCTGTCTGACATACCGACTTCACATCCTTACCAAAGTCCTTAGAGTTACATAAGACAACTGCCCCTGCATCATATTCAGTCATCTCAATAATATGCCTTGGACACTCCGCAACACACTGACCGCATGCCTTGCATTTATCCTTATCAATAATTGCAATTCCATCCACAAGCTTGATTGCATCGAATTGACAGGCCTTTACGCAGGAGCCAAAGCCGAGGCAACCATAGGCACATCCCTTAGGACCTCCACCGGGAGCATTTGCAGCAAGCTTACAATCCTTTGGTCCAATGTACTCATACACATCCTTAGCCTTATCACAGGTTCCGGCACATCTTACCACTGCCGCAAGCTTGACGGTGGAAGCATCTCCACCTACTATCTCTGCAATCTTCTTTGCAACCTCGTCACCTCCCACAGGACAACCACCTGCCGGAGCTTCACCCTTGGCAATTGCAGCCGCCAGACCATCACAGCCCGGATAACCACATCCACCGCAATTATTTCCGGGAAGTGCTTCTCTTACCTTTATCTCCTTTTCATCTACCTTAACCTTGAACTTCTCACTTGCAACGCCTAAGAGAAGTCCTGCACATATACCAACTATACCGATTACCGCTGCTGCGATAACAATTGACATTACATCCATATTCTCCTCCTATTTTATCAAGCCTGAAAGTCCCATAAACGCAATCGCCATAAGTCCTGCCGATATCAGAACTATCGGTGCACCCTTAAAGCTCTCCGGCACATCATTTTTATCCACCTTCTCACGAATACCCGCTAGGATAATTATCGCAACCGCAAAACCAACAGCAGAGAACATTCCATTTATTATGGACTCACCTATATTGTAATTCTTCTGAACATTGGTGAGTGCAATTCCGAGTACTGCACAGTTTGTTGTTATGAGGGGCAGGTATACCCCCAATGCCTGATAAAGGGAAGGAACCGCTTTCTTTAAAAACATCTCAACGAACTGTACAAGTGCTGCTATGACAAGTATAAAGACTATGGTGTTCATGTACTCTAATTTAAGAGGTACCAATACAAAATTATAAATCAAGCTTGTCACGGTGGAGGCGATAGTCATAACGAAGATTACCGCACCTCCCATTCCCACAGCTGTATTAACCTTTTTCGATACACCAAGGAACGGACAGATACCCATGAACTGACTTAAAACAACATTGTTGACAAAGGCCGCTGAAATGGCAAGTAATAATATATTCATGGCTTACTCCTCCCTTCCATGGCATGCTGTATTCTGACAGGATGCACAATCCGCAATGTTGCAAAGCTCCGGCTTCTCGCCCTTCTTCTTTGCTTTCTTAATGTTTCGTCTGTTTATGATGGCAATCAAAAATGCAAGTACAAAAAATGCTCCCGGTGCAAATACAAAAATTGAAATCGGCTCAAATAATCCCTGGTCAGCCAATACCTTGACAAGCTTATCACCTGCATTGCTCTCAACAAGGCTGTTGAGCTTTCCTATTAAATCTATTCCAAAAAAGCTTCCCGAACCAAAGAATTCTCTCACTATACCGATTGTTGTAAGTCCTACCGTAAATCCCAGACCCATTCCAATTCCGTCAAATACTGAAGGGAGAACCTGATTCTTAGAGGCATAAGCCTCAGCCCTTCCAAGTATAATACAGTTTACAACAATAAGCGGTATAAATAATCCTAAGCTGTCATATAGGCTTGGAATAAAGGCCTGCATGACAAACTGTACTATAGTCACAAATGAGGCGATAATAACTATAAACGCAGGTATTCTCACCTTGTCCGGAATTACCTTACGAAGCAGAGAAATCATAAGGTTGCTAAGTGTAAGTATAACTGTAGTTGCCAAACCCATACCAGCACCATTTATGGCAGATGTTGTAACTGCAAGTGTTGGACACATACCAAGCATTTGGACAAATGTGGGATTCTCAGTAATGATTCCGTTCTTCAATCTCTCCGTTAGCTTATTCATTAATTACCACCTCCCACTAAAAGATAGCAAATATTTAAAGCTGCATTAACTGCATCTACTACTGCTGATGTAGTGATTGTAGCACCGGACAAGGCATCAATTTCACCCACATTTGATGCTCCGGTCTTAGTGTAAGTAAAGTTTCCAATTCCATTGTCGACAAACTGCTGTTTAAACTCTTCTGTATCAGCTTCCATTCCAAGTCCCACCGTCTCATTTAACTCAAGGAAGGATATTCCACTAACTGTTCCGTCCATCCGGATACCAACCACCAGCTTGATATCTCCACCATAGCCATCTGAGTTAGTCATGACCAGAATGAATCCATGAATACTGTCCTCGTCTGAGGCGATACTGAATTCCTCCAATCTGTTAGATGGAAAACCGATCTCATCAAGGAGCTTCTCAATAGCATCATAATTTAATTCATCATCCTTTAATGTTGTGATATCAGTAGCCTCCGGGAATACAGCCTTGTATGCCTCTGTCTTTGCCTTTTCATTTGCCTCAGCTATCGGCTTTTCTGTGATTCCATGTACAACTCCCAGTGCAGCTCCCATAACAACAGTTATTACAAATAAGGCTGCAATTGCAATGACAATTCCTTTAATATTAAAGCTCTTCTTTGCCCCTGATTGTTCTGTATTTTTCTCAGCCTTGTCAGTAGGCTGTTTTTTCTCTGTCCTTGTCTCATCATCAGCTTCCTCATTCTTTGCTTCAGCCTTCTTAGACTTCTTGGTCTCACCCTTTGTTTCAGCTCCCTGTCCAAAGCATTTTGGAACAGTTACCTTCTCAATCAGAGGAACAAGAAGGTTAGAAATAATGATTGCATAGGATACTCCCTCTGCACTATTACCGAATATTCTAAGTACAAATGTTAGCAATCCAAGGATTACACCATATACAAGCTTTCCCTTTGGCGTTACAGGCGAGGTTACATAGTCTGTTGCCATAAACCATGCACCCAACATTAGTCCACCGCCGCACAAATGGGCAAGTGTAAAATTAACTACATTTTTATCCTTTACTACTGCGTATATTACAATGCAAATTGTAAATGTACCAATATATACAAGGGGTATTCTCGGCGTTATTACCCTTTTAATGAGCAGATATATTGCTCCTACCAAAAGTGCTGCCGCAGAGATTTCTCCGATTGTTCCCGCCGTTCTTCCTATAAACATATCAAGGATATCTACTTTTCCTCCTGCCTTAAGAACTGCAAGAGGCGTAGCCGTTGACACTCCGTCGTATACAAAATTGGTCATGTACTTTGAAAATGCCAACAAAAGGAAGCATCTTGCTCCCAGCGCCGGGTTCATAAAATTCTGACCCAGACCGCCAAAAAGCTGCTTGATAACAATTATCGCAAAAACACAACCAAGCATCGCCATCCAAACCGGAAATGTCGGTGGAAGATTCAAGGCTATCAACAGTCCCGTAAGTGCAGCGGAGCAATCACCCACAGTAACCTTAAGCTTCATTCCCCTCTGATAGATTAGCTCTGCCAGAACTGATGTAATCATACAAACCGCAATCAGCAATGCTGAATACCAGCCAAACTGGTATATTCCTATCACCGCAGCCGGAACTAAAGCGATTATTACATCATACATTATATCTGAAGTTGTATCCTTACTTCTCACATGAGGAGATGAGGATATTTTCAAATTCATTTCGTCCATATTCTCTTTCCTCCTACTTTTTCTTATTGGCAAGAACGAGCTTTCTCGTTCCTGCAATGGTTTGTGTCAAATGTCTCTTAGCCGGACATATATAAGAACAACAGCCACATTCACAGCATTCCATTCCATTGTACCTGATAAAACCCTCTATATCATTCTGTCTTGCCATTTTGGCAAGTACATTCGGCATTACACCTCCGGGACAAACTGATACACATCGCCCACATCTGATACATGGACTCTCCTCATTCTCCGCCACCTCATCCCTGCTCATACACAAAATTGCAGAAGCTGATTTTGTAGCCGGAATATCCGTAGTATAAATAGCCTTACCCATCATAGGTCCGCCGGCAATAATCTTTTCAGGAGTAACCTTAAAGCCACCCGCAGCCTCGATAAGCTCAGCATAGTTGGTGCCTATTTTGGTAAGTATGTTACACGGATTTTCAATTGCATCTCCTGAAACGGTAACCAATCTATCTATCAAAGGTCGTCCTTCTCTGACAGCCTCACAGATTGCGTATACCGTATCTACATTATGCACGATACAACCCGCATCGGCAGGAAGCATCTTTGAATTGATGTATCTTCCGGTATTGGCAAATATAAGCTGCCGCTCTGCACCCTCAGGATACTTTG
>JBJENB010000178.1:0-5138 GCA_051879975.1 Wujia sp. | reverse complement strand
ATCGCCAAATGGTAAGGCACTGGACTCTGACTCCAGCATTTTCAAGGTTCGAATCCTTGTAGCCCAGCTATATAGGCTCCGCAGGTTGCGGAGCTTTTTTTAATGCATAGGAAAGTTCTCCGAACTTCCCTATCCAAATTAAGGTGTCAAAAAGTACACCAAGTGCTTATATGGATACCAGTGATTTGCCAACACGATGTCGGCAGGTGCACTTTGTTGACATCCGGATTAAGCAAAAAAGCCTCGAAGTACTTCGAGGCTTTTTTCATGCGGCAGAGAAGATTCGAACTCCCGACACCTTGGTCCGTAGCCAAGTGCTCTATCCAGCTGAGCTACTACCGCATACTATTTCATTGCTTTCGCAACAAAAGTCATTCTACAATATATAACCTGCTTTGTCAAGCACATTTTCCTGTATGCGTGCTATCAATCCATGTCAAGACAACTAATCCATTGATCCTCTATAGTATATAATACATTGGCTTCACCTTCGGTACACACACATATCAGATAATCCCCTATTCTTTTTGTTGTAAAGCGGTAATCAGTATTCTCCACTTTCAAACTATAAGGATTCGTAGTAAAGGAAGTTAAAGGAACACTGATTCCACAGCCAAGATTTTTCAAATAACTTTCCTTCATAGTCCATATATGAAAGAATCGTCCATCCACAGTATCCAATTGAAGGTACTCATGCTGTGAATCATTCCCATATTCCACATATTCCAACTCACTGTCAGTAAAGCACCTTTTAGCAACCGCCATGTTGTCCGGACGGATTTTCTCGATATCAATTCCCACATTTCTATCCGAATATGCCATTACAACATATTCTCCCGAATGGGAAATATTAAAATAAAATTTATCGTAGTCCATCAGGTATGGTTTTCCATGCTCTCCTTTACCCATTACCAGCTCTTCCGGCGAAACCCCAAGCTCTCTGGCAATTACATCCTGCAATAGGCGACCTGCTGTGATTGATACATATACCGCCTCTTTGTTCTTGAGCTGTTTAACAGCAGCTTTGCGTTCCCTGTATAGTGAGGCTACTAATCGTTCATAATTGTCATCAATATACTTCCTATCAACTTTTCTTATCACTATTTTAACTGTAGACATATATTTCCCCAAATCCATATCTTGATTAACCAAGGGCACAAGAGTTATGCTTCAAATCATAAACCCGCAGTTTGAAGCTGCGGGTTTATGATTGTAATATGTATCATTTTATGCTTAATTATCCTCAAGCTCTGCAAGAACCTTAAAGAGTATACCAATCTCTTTTTCCTTGGCAGCGTCAAGATAAGTCTTAAATCTTACAGAAGCCTCTATCTCTCCTGTAATTGAAATTCTTACAAGAAGATTTCTGGCTGTCAGCATATTGGTTACTACTGTCTGGTACTCATCAAGGGTTTGCTGGTTATACTTCAAGAAACCATTGTTCATCAGATACTTAATTCTCTCATACATAAGAACCTTATGATCGTACATTACATGAAGTGCCCTGATATCAAAATCCGGTTCCTCAGCATGAAGCTGTTTGTCAATCTGTTTAAGTACCCTGTCATATACCTTAATACCGAAGGTTGTATCGTTAAACCTGTTTCTCATCATTCGGAAATGATTCTTAGAATCCCGTGAATTCAAGTATTCTCTCAAATTGGTCTTTACCAGCTCCACATCCAGCTCATATACCGGTGTATCACTATTCTTGATTATTACATACAAACCTCTCTTGCCCTTGTAATCATCCTTAAACATATGATCCTCCTGAGCAGTAATCACCTCATAACCTCTCTCAATATCAGAGAAAGAAACTGTATTGTATGAATAATGATCCTGGAATGTAAAGTCTCCAACATAAAATACTTCCTCATCTCTGTTATAACCATATATAAAGAGCTCATGAGGGAACTTGTAATCTACCTCCGCATTACACAGAATCTTTGCCTCATCAAATACACCGTAAACATATCCGTCAAGGTCAATGGTTTTGATGATAAAATCAATTATATTGCCACAATAGCTCTCAATCTGCTCTTTTGTAAGAAGAGAAAATACGAGATACGGACATTGCTTAAGTGAACTGCTTCCCGGCATCATATCAGTAAGGAGCATGTCATCTCCTGTGAAAATCTCCTCAATATTATAGCAACGAAGCTGTATATAGTTGCTGAAAATCCATTTCTTAGCATTCTCATCATCTGAAAGAATTGAGAACAGGGTTGCATGCCACTGCCATGATGTTATCATTGGATAAGTTACCGGTAACTTCTTTAAATCTGCCATTTTCAAATACCTCCAATACTTACATTAACTATGCTAACTTCTCAGCAACTGTTGCCGCCAAATCTCCAAAGGTGTCATAGCATGATAACGCCAGCTCATAATCAGAGAAGGAAACATCGAACTTACTCTCTGCAGCGACAATAATTCTAATAAGTGATACGGAATTAACACCATATGTTGTTGAAATCATAGCATTAAAATCTACAGAATCTAATTCTGGCAAAACATCAATTATAACTTCTTCAAGCTTCTTTTTTATCAGATTCATTTCCATTTTATGTACCCCCTGCAATATTTTAATCACTTTTCTATTTTACTATTATTTGTTTACAAAATCAAGGTCTTGCACACAAAAAGAAACCACAGGATTACCCTTTCCGGTAATACTGTGGTTTCTCTTATATGTGCTATATTATTAAGGATTAGTACTTAGCAGTATTAAGCTTTACGCCAGGTCCCATAGTTGAAGCGATTACTACGCTCTTAAGGTACTGACCCTTAGCTGCTGAAGGCTTAGCCTTGATAATAGCATCTATTAATGTCTGGAAGTTGTCTGTTAACTGCTCCTCTGAGAAAGAAGCCTTTCCAATTGGCACATGGATAATATTTGACTTATCAAGTCTGTACTCAATCTTACCAGCCTTAATATCGTTGACAGCCTTCGTTACATCCATAGTTACTGTACCTGCCTTAGGATTAGGCATTAATCCCTTTGGTCCAAGTACACGACCCAGACGTCCTACAACACCCATCATATCAGGTGTAGCAACAACAACGTCGAAGTCTAACCATCCGTCATTCTGAATCTTTGGAACTAACTCATCTCCGCCTGCATAATCAGCACCTGCTGCAAGTGCCTCATCAATCTTTGCACCCTTAGCAAATACAAGAACCTTAACGCTCTTACCTGTTCCGTGAGGAAGTACAACTGCACCACGAACCTGCTGATCTGCATGACGACCATCAACACCGAGTCTTAAATGAGCCTCAATTGTCTCATCAAACTTTGCACTGGCTGATTTCTTTACTAAAGATACAGCCTCTTCTAAGTCGTATAAGTTTGTCTTTTCAATAAGCTTTGCAGCTTCTGTATATCTTTTACCTTTTTTCATTATAAAAAACCTCCTGTGGTATTATCGGGAGCGACCCTCCCACCTTAACAAAAATTAATCCTCAACGACGATACCCATTGAACGAGCTGTTCCTGCGATCATGCTCATAGCAGCCTCTAATGAAGCAGCATTCAAATCAGGCATCTTAAGCTCAGCGATTTCCTGAAGCTTAGCCTTTGATATCTTTGCAACCTTATCCTTGTTCGGCTTTGCAGATGCTGTCTTAAGACCGCACGCCTTCTTAAGCAATACTGCAGCCGGAGGAGTCTTGGTTACGAAGCTAAAGCTCTTATCAGCATAAACTGTGATTACAACAGGGATGATTAAATCGCCCTGATCAGCAGTTCTTGCATTAAATTCCTTTGTGAACTGTACAATGTTTACACCGTGCTGTCCAAGTGCTGGTCCAACAGGTGGTGCAGGAGTTGCCTTTCCTGCAGGTATCTGTAATTTAATGTATCCTTCTACTTTCTTCGCCATTATAGCGTACCTCCTAAAAATATTGTGGTATAACGGGGGATACCCTTCCACATAAAAATCTCTTACATCTTCTGAATATCCGCGAAACTAATCTCAACAGATGTTGCTCGACCAAATATATCAACCTCGATAGTAACAGTCTGCTTGCCTTCATTGATAGACTTAATCTCGCCACTATTTCCTTCCCAAGCACCGGTAACAACCTTAATCATGTCACCTACAGCTACATCAATTGTAACCTCCTTGACATTGATTCCCAGCTTGTACATCTCACTTTCAGTAAGTGGTACAGGCTTAGACTCAGGTCCAACAAATCCGGTAACTCCACGAGTATTACGAACGATATACCAGGTAACATCGTTCATATACATATTTACAAGCACATAACCAGGAAACAATTTTCTTGAAACAGTTTTCTTAACACCGTTTTTAACCTCTACGACGTCTTGAACAGGTACTGCCACCTCAAGAATCTGATCGTGAAGTTTTCTGTTTTCAATAGTCTTCTCGATATCATTCTTAACCTTGTTCTCATAACCTGAGTAGGTATGAGCAACATACCATCTGGCTTCCTTGCTGCTTTCCACCTTCTCTTCAGCAGCTCCGCCGGCAATAGTTTCATTATCAACTATCTCTGACATACGCTCACCTACCTATCCTATAATGTTAGACATTCCAATCTGCAGAAGCCAATCAACACCGGCAACAATAAATCCGATTATAATCGCAACTACTGTTACAAGTACTGACTCCTTAAATAAGCTTTCCTTTGTTGGCCAGGTAATCTTGCCAAACTCAGCCTTAAGCTCCTGAAACCAGCTTCTCTTAAGTGCAGGTGATGATGATGTCTCTTTGTTTTTTGACATATACATACTCCTTACTTTGTTTCCTTATGCATTGTATGTGCCTTACAGAACTTACAATACTTCTTAGTTTCCATTCTGTCTGGATGCGTTTTCTTATCCTTTGTCATATTGTAATTACGCTGTTTACAATCCTGACATGCCAATGTTATTTTAACACGCACAACTATCCACCTCCGTTTAATTTACTGATTTTAAGGCATAAAAAAAAGACCTTCTTCCATCGCAAGCTATAGAATAACAAATAGGTCAAATAAAGTCAAGCAAATTATCAATTTTCCCAGAAAAATATATACATTTTTTATTAATCAAAATATAGATTTATCATTTAAAATATAATATAATGTAATTAATTATATTAATCAATATATTTTATTAATATACGTAGGCTTTT
>JBJENB010000177.1:0-5142 GCA_051879975.1 Wujia sp. | reverse complement strand
AGACCGGGGAATATTACATCAAAATGGCGATTGCGTGGTATTTTAGCTTTGCACTTATCAAACAGTACGATTATGCATTACCTTATATTCAGAATCAGCATTTGGATAAATGGATTCATAATAAGGCAATTCAGAAGACTATTGAGAGTAGAAGAGTGACGCAGGAAAGGAAGGATTATCTGAGGACTTTAAAGATAAAATAAAGAAGAAAAATAATGAAAACAGGTGACAATTATAAGTGTAATTGTTGCCTATTTTTTTTTATAGGTGTATACTTGTGGGGATTGTAAGTTGACTTCCTTGCATATTTCATGGCAGAGTCATGGGTTAGTATGCGTATAAAATAATAATATAGATAATAGGAGAAAAATAAATATGTATTATGTTCCGGATGATACAAAAAAGTGCGGATATTATGAGTGTAGCTGCTGTGGAGATAAATTCCTTTCTCTGCAGACGATGGAGGTTATAGATTGTCCATATTGTTCCCAGGAGGCAGACATGGAGGTGGATCCTGACGATGATATGACAGAGTTCAAGGACACAGCAAAGCTTATTCAGGTTCTCTATGATGAGGATGTGGAGAAGATGGATACTCTGCTCAGTCTGGCCATAACTGGTGGCAATTATGATTGGATATAGGAGTAGCTTATGAAGAGAATCCTTACTATACAGGATGTGTCCTGTCTGGGAAAATGCTCTTTGACAGTAGCACTTCCGATTATTTCTGCCATGGGGGTTGAGGTCTGTATCCTTCCCACGGCTGTTCTGTCTACACATACTATGTATCCTGGCTTTACCTTTAAGGATTTGACGGATCAGATTAATCCCATAACGAAGCATTGGAAGGACGAGGGAATAGATTTCGATGCAATTTATACCGGATATCTTGGCTCCATCGAGCAGGTTGACATTGTGACCGGTGTATTTGAGCACTTTATGACAGAAAATAATTATATTGTTGTTGATCCGGTCATTGGTGACAACGGAAGGATTTATCCTGCATTGAATATGGAATTTGCAAGAGAAATGAAGAAGCTCTGTTCGAAGGCTGACATTATCGTTCCCAATCTGACTGAGGCGGCGCTGCTTACAGGTGAGGAGTATAGGGACAAGTATGAGGAGAGCTATGTAAGAGATATGCTTCTCAGATTGGCAGAGCTGGGTTCAAGATACAGTGTCCTGACAGGTATCAGCTTTCAGGAGGACAAAATGGGTATCATGGGATACGATAGAGAAGAGGATAAGTTCTTTAGCTGCTATAATACCAGATTCCCAATGGTTTGCCATGGAACAGGAGATATATATGCCAGTACCTGTGTAGGTGCATTGATGAACGATAAGACAGTTGAGGAGAGCTTTGCAATAGCTGTTGACTATACTGCTGAGGCCATCAGATGTACCGTCAGGGATCCGGAGCACAGAATGTATGGCGTAAATTTTGAAGAGGCAATTCCCTATCTAATTGAGAGATTGGGGAGATAGAAAAAAGATTTATATACGAGGATGGTGTAGTGATGAGGATAGCGGTTTTAGGACCGGAAGGAACATTTAGTGATAAAGCGTATGAGGAATATAATAGGGACAAAAGCCTGGAGCCGGTTTATTATCCGACCATAGATGATGTATTTGAGGCGGTCTGTCCTGAGGACTGTAATGAGGAGGCATTATGTACATATGGCATAGTACCTATCGAGAATACATTAGACGGATATGTTCTCAGAACTCTGGATTGTTTATTGGAAAGAGAGGTTTGTATTCTTGATGAGAACATGGTGGAGGTGCAATTTTCTCTTGTGGGAAATGTTGTATCCAAAGAGGAGATAGAAACGCTCTATGTCCAGTTTAAGGCAAATGGTCAGTGCAGAAGGTTCATCAGTTCTCTGAATAATGTTAAGATATGTACCACAGAGAGTAACATGGAGTCATATTTCAGGATAGCTGATCATAAAGGTGAGGCAGCGGTGGTTCCAAAGCATATTGCGGATAGAGAACAGGAAAGATTTGTCATTGACAATATAACGGATACCAATAATAATCATACTCGGTTCGTAATCTTTAAACGGGGTAATGTGGATGGCAAAACCGTGAAGGAAATTATTCCATCACTTGAGATGGAGGCATGCTGTGAGAAAAATCTTAAGGTTAGAATTCCGGTTTACATAATGCCGAAAGAGGATAAACCGGGTATTCTATATAACATTTTGAAAGAGTTTTATGATAATCAGATAAACCTGATTTCTATCATGTCAAGACCGACAAAGCAGGAGATTGGAACCTATAATTTTTATATAGAGATTGATGGTCTGTATAACAGAATAGATGCTATAATGGCAACTTTAAACAGAATTAAGGAATATAATGAAATTAAGATACTCGGCATATACAGCGAGTAGCATGGGAGGCAATTGTAAAATGGTAAAGGATTTAACGGTAGGCAGACCTGAGAGTGTACTGGTAAAATTTTGCTTACCACTTTTGGGAAGTGTTGTTTTTCAACAGCTATATAACATAGCTGATAGTCTTATCGCGGGAAGGTATGCAGGTGAGGACGCTTTGGCAGCGGTGGGAAATTCATACGAGATTACGCTTATTTATTTGGCATTTGCCTTTGGCTGTAATATGGGTTGCTCTGTAATAGTTTCACAGCTCTTTGGAGCTAAGAAATATAAGGATATGAAGACGGCGGTAAATACAACCTTTATATCCAGCGGAATCCTTTGTCTGATTCTTATGGTAATCGGTATAACCTGTGGTTCACTGCTGTTGGACTTCATTAATACTCCGGCCAACATAAAGTCAGATTCCCAGTGTTATTTGGAGATATATACTTGGGGGCTTGTGTTCCTATTTTTCTACAACATAGCTACAGGAATCTTTTCTGCCCTTGGAGATTCCAAGACACCTTTTATTTTTCTGGCATTTTCCTCTGTGACAAATGTGTTTGTAGATATCTTATTCGTTAAGTATTTTGATATGGGCGTTGCTGGAGTGGCATGGGCAACCTTTATTTGTCAGGGTGTAAGCTGTATTCTTTCTATGGTTGTTGTCATGAAGAAGCTGGCAGGGATTCATTCCGAGGAAGATGATGGGGAAAAAACAGTATTATTTTCCATGCTTCTATTCAAAAAAATTGTTAGAATAGCAATTCCAAGTACACTTCAACAAAGCTTTGTATCCGTAGGCAATATAATACTACAGGGAAGAATCAATAACTATGGTTCCAGTGTAATAGCCGGTTATTCTGCCGCTATTAAGCTTAACAATCTTGTTATTACCACCCTGACGGCTTTGGGAAATGGAATATCGAACTTTTCAGCACAGAATCTTGGTGCCGGAAAGTACAAAAGGATAAAGGATGGGCGAAATGCCGGAATAAAGCTTGTGTTGGCTATGAGTGTAATCATTACCGGTATCTATCTGCTGTTTGGAAGCTTTTTCGTTAATCTCTTTATGGATTCCGAGTCAAATAAGGCATTGGAGATTGGTGTTCAATTTCTGAATACTGTAGCTCCATTTTATTTGGTAGTAGGAATTAAGCTTGCGACGGACGGTGTGCTTAGAGGCGTAGGTGCGATGAAGCAGTTTATGATAGGAACATTTGCTGACCTTATTCTCAGGGTAGGCTTTGCCTTCATATTTTCTGCTGAATGGGGTTCGGCAGGAATTTGGGCAGCATGGCCGGTGGGCTGGTCAATTGGAACAATACTTTCCATTATAATGTTCAGCAGGCTTATGAAGAATATAAACAACCAAAAAATTGCTTAGAAAAAAGTGAAGAATAATTAAAATAAAGGTTTTTTTGAGAAATTAACAAAGGAAAGGAGTAGTGAAAATGGCGAAAATGGAAAACGAGGACATAGGACAGGCTTCCATGGATGAGGCGTCAATATTGGCACTACTTAAGGAGAATGGATTTAGATTGACAGAACAGCGTAGACTGATTGTTGATGTGATTGTGAATGAAGAGTATTCGTGCTGTAAGGAAATCTATTTTCATGCTCACAAGAGGGATTCCAGCATAGGTATTGCCACGGTATATAGAATGATTAATGTATTGGAGGAAATTGGTGCAATCAGCAGAAAGAACATTGAAAAGACCGGATGTAACGGCAGATGCTGTGATATGAAGGGCGGTTGTACTGTTGTAACCAAGGAGAGTAAACAGATTATTCTTTCTGAGAAGGATATAGAAGAGGCTTTAAAATATATTATGGAAAAAAACGGCTACGCGGATGTGGATGATATAAAGGCAGTTTTGGTAAATAGTACCATATAGAGTCGGAGGCATGGACATGGAAGATAAAACGAATGTGATGAGAGTACTTGATCAAAAGAAAATTAAGTACAGGCATTATTGCTATGCTGAAACAGGGGAAACAAATGGGGAGAAGGTTGCAGAGCTTCTTGGACAGGATCCCAAAAGGGTATTTAAAACTCTTGTTACAACCGGCAAGACAGGCAATCACTACGTATTTGTTATTCCTGTTGTGTGTGAATTGGATTTAAAGAAGGCAGCAAGGACTGTAGGAGAAAAATCCATAGAAATGCTTAAGTCTAAGGAGCTGCTCCCTTTAACGGGATATATTCATGGGGGCTGTTCACCGATTGGCATGAAGAAATTCTTCAGAACCATAATTCACGAGACGGCTTCCGGTTATGAAACGATTTTCTTTAGTGCAGGAAAGGTTGGATATCAGGTTGAGGTGTCACCGGAGGATTTAAAAAAGGTTATTCGATTTGAATATGGAGATGTTACTGTAGATTAAACAAATTATAGAAAGGATATACGAATGAAATTAGTATCTTGGAATGTTAATGGCCTGAGAGCATGTATTACTAAGGGTTTTATGGAATATTTTGACAAGGCTGACGCAGATTTTTTCTGCTTACAGGAGATAAAGCTTTCTGAGGGACAGCTTGAATGGGAGAAACCGGGATATCATGCATATTGGAATTATGCGGAGAAAAAAGGATACTCAGGAACAGCTATTTTTGCTAAGAAGGAGCCAAATTCAGTTAGCTATGGTATAGGGATTGAGGAGCATGATCATGAGGGAAGGGTAATAACCCTGGAGTATGATGACTACTATGTAATTACGGTTTATACTCCTAATTCTCAGAATGAGTTGGCAAGGCTTG
>JBJENB010000176.1:0-21895 GCA_051879975.1 Wujia sp. | reverse complement strand
CTCCGCACCAAATATTACTTCAGATGGCTTACCCACATCTCTTTCGTATGAAATGATTACAGGGAAGCTTCGTGACGAGCTTGGATATGATGGTGTTGTCATAACGGATTCTCTTTATATGGGAGCAATAAGAAATCATTATAAAACTGCGGATGTTGCAGTATTGGCAATTCAGGCAGGAGCAGATATCCTGCTTACTCCAACAGACTTTGTGGAGTCCTATGAGGCAATTATCAATGCGGTTGAATCCGGTGAAATAACAGAGGCACGAATAGATGAAAGTGTGTTTCGAATATTGATGCTGAAATATAAGTACTGTGGGTTAATATTGGAATAAGTAGTATGCGAATTTGTGAGGAAATGGAGTAATACACATTATGAAAACAATTATAATGGCAGGTGGAAAAGGAACCAGAATTCAATCGATTGCATCGGACATTCCGAAGCCAATGATACCTATAGACGGAGTACCGGTTCTTGAAAGGGAGATTTGTCTTCTGAGAGATCAGGGCTTTGATGACATCATTATCACGGTATCTCATCTCGGAAATAAAATAATGGATTATTTTGGAGATGGCTCTAAGCTTGGCGTTAAGATAGAATACTTCAACGAGGAGGTTCCCCTTGGCAATGCAGGGGCATTATTCAAGCTGAAGGACAAGCTTACTGAGGATTTTCTTCTCTTAAATGCTGATGCAATCTTTGATGTGGACTTCAATCGTATGGTAGATTTTCATAAGATGCATGGTGGCTTGGTGACATTGTTTACGCATCCAAACAGTCATCCATATGACAGTGGATTGTTGATAACTGAGAAGGATTTGTCGGTAAGACAATGGCTTACCAAGGAGGATGTCCGCCCTGAATATTACAAGAATCGTGTCAATGCGGGTTTGCATGTTATTAGTCCGGCTGTGCTTGATTTACCTGATGTTGATGTGGATAAAATTGGTCTGGTTGACGAGACAACCGGCAAGACAGTTAAGGTGGATTTGGATCGTCAGCTTTTGAAGCCGCTTGCCGGAACCGGGAAAATGTTCTGCTATGATTCACCGGAGTATGTTAAGGATATGGGTACTCCTGAGCGTTTCCATCAGGTCGAAGCGGATTTTAAAGCGGGAACAGTTCAGGCAAAGAACCTGAAGAATAAGCAGAAGGCAATCTTCCTGGATCGTGATGGCACCTTAAACAAATATGTGGGATTTCTTACAGATATAAAAGATTTTGAGCTGTTACCGGGTGTTGCAGAGGCTATTAAGAAAATAAATGAATCCGGTTATCTTGCTATAGTAGTTACTAACCAGCCGGTTGTTGCAAGAGGTGAGGTTACCTTTCAGGAGCTTGAGGAAATACACAACAAGATGGAAACCCTGCTTGGCCTTGAGGGTGCTTATGTAGATGGATTATATTATTGTCCACACCACCCTCACAAGGGTTATGATGGGGAAGTGCCGGAGCTTAAGATAGAGTGTGAGTGCCGTAAGCCAAAGCCGGGAATGATACTACAGGCGGCAAAGGATTTCAACATTGACCTAAGCAAATCCTATATGGTGGGAGATGGTGAGAATGATATCCTAGCCGGTAAGGCTGCAGGCTGTAAGACAGTTCTCATCCAGGAGCCTGCTACCTGCAACGGTGATGTATGTACATTTAACTCACCTAGGGATTATGGTCAGGATATGACGGTGGCAGGGTTGCTTCAATTAATACACCCACACAAATGAGCCCACTGGAACATTTTCATATATCCACTTGGCATCATTGATATCCATTCTGATGCAACCGTGAGAGGCTGGTGCACCCATAGTCGGGTCCTGAATTCGCATGGTTCCCTGATAGTAGGTGATAGAATGAAACAGATAATCACCGGAATACTGTGTATAATAGTAGCAGGTAAAGCCCTTTCCGAAGGAATAACCCTTAAGACCTACCTTGAATTTTCCTTTTCGTGAAGGAGTTTCCGGTAATCCCGGTGCGCAGACAAATTCCTGTACAGGACTCCAGTTGCCTGCTTTTCCTGTAAAAACAAAAACCCGGAACTTTTCGGTATCGGTAAGAATCATGTAGTCTGTTTCACTTTCTTCGTTTATGCCCTTTTGCCATGCCTCGTAAATGAGCTCATTACCCTGATATGTAAGCTGGTAACTTTCATAATCATAGAAATTCCAGCTTCCGTTTTCTTCCAACCAACCTGAATAGAGCTTCCCGGTCTTATCAAAATGATACTGATTACCATCAAGTACCATTGTCACATCACTGACACGTTTTCCGTCTTCGCCAAAATAGTAGGTTATATCCTCAATGTTCTGCCATGCATTTGTTATGGCCTTGCCGTCATTGCCAAAGAAGTAGTAGCTGGTATTTCCATCGAGCTCTACAGGTAATAAGCCATCTGTAAATGCACGCCCGTCTTCTTCAAAATAGTAAATATTTGTAGTCTTACAGTCATCCTTGTCAGGATTGCAGGCCTTTCCCGAAGCATCGATTAATATCAGTCCGTTGGTAAATGCTGAGCCGTCCTCCTGAAAATAATAAATGACATTTTCATCTGTATTTTCACGAACCAAATTGTAGTAGCTTTCATAAACATTTATTAATGGGGAGCTTGTGTTCTCGGACAATGTGTTAAACAACCCCTCCTGAATAGGGCTTGTATAGTTCATGAGAAGTGGTCGTTCTCCGTCTATATAATAATATCTGTTATTCCCGTTGGTAATCTCTATTAATCCGGTCTTAGCGATTCCGTTCTCGTAATAATACATCTTACCCTCTGATATGGTAAGCTTACCACTTGAAGGTGTAATTGCTGGCAAAGCGGCAGATGAATTCTCTGGCAGAATGGCAGGGGATAAAGAGTTAGCCTTGGTTTTATACATTTCATTTTCTTTTAAGCTTGCAATAGAAATAATGGTAATACTTATAATTCCCAGACCGATTATTGCTATTACAGCAGTATTTAGAAATTTTGTTACATTCATTGGAATAACAATTCTCCTCATTTGTATGTACACAAATTAAAATACCATATATTTGGTAATATTGCTATGGGAAATCATATCGAATGAAATATATATTTATCATTTATAACATAAAAATCGCCTCATTTCTGAGACGATTTTTATGTGATTTGGTTACATGCATTTATTATTTTATTTATTCTTTAGTAGTTCCAGTTCTTTCCTGAGTCTGGTTATTTCATTATCCTTTTCAGAAATTTCTTTTTTTAGCACAGCATTTTCTCTGTTGCCTTCGGCAATTTCATTGTCCTTCTCGGCCATAATAGTCTCGTATTGTTTCTTCAATATATCAACAGGGAGCATTATTGATTCATCAGTCATATCATCCATATCCTCCATTTCTTTATATTGAGAGTAGAGGTGGTTATATAGCTTTTTTGTCATCTGTTGAAGACTGATTCCGTCTTCAAGCGAAATGTTGCCTGCCTCTACATTCTTCCTTATACTGCTGAGTATATCATTATTTATAAGGTCCTGTAAAGCTTTCATGTTTTCAGGAGTGCGTTTTTTGCTTATTAACTTTCTTAGGGATAAAAGCTTGAAGGGGATTAAGATAATCATTTTCCTCTGATTGAGCTCTGAAGTGGGGATGTCAATTAATTTGACGGTGTCGACAGTATATAAGAATGAACCTTGACTGCCGAAGATTATTTCGAGTGTATATTTGTCGGGAGTTGTGCTGTTGGAGTCGAGATATATAATTTTGGGGTCCGGGAACCGAAGCTTGCAGTTAATAGGCTTCCGGGTGAAGCTTTTATTTTGCTCCGCATGTTTGTAGCCGTAATCGAATACCCGGAATACTATTTTGTTGTCGTTTTCAATTTGGGCCTCGATGTGATATGGTGTCCGTTTTCATGCTCGTGACAATGGTTGCAGCAATAGTTGTCGGAGGAAAGGAAATTAAAAATTCCACAGAAAATATAACACCTGAGCTAAGGTACGATATTATTTGTAATATTGCAATCATATTGGGTGTTATCATGAGAATCGGATATATGCTATATACTGCCTGTGATGAGCGTTTATATGATTTGGGAGGCTTTAATACTGAAGACTGTGGTCATGCAGGATATATCTTAACCTTGTCAGAGTACCACCGACTTCCGGATTCTAATGAAATACAGTATTATCAACAACCCATGTTCTATATAATGGGAACCATAGTTTCCAGGCTTGTAAATTTCATTATGGGAGAAACGGAAGCTTATCAAATCGTTGATGCAACAAAGCTTGTATCATGCTTCGCATCATGCATAATGCTTTACCTCACATTAGAATTTTCCAAGCTTATGAAGCTCAAAGGAAAAGCGAAGCTGGTTGCGGTAATGTTGATGTCATTCATGCCGGACTTTTACCTCTGTGGAGGTCGTGTAAACTGTGATATGCTGGCGGCGTTATTCATGACTCTTGAGGTGTTATACACATTTAAATGGTACAAGAACCAAACATGGAAAAATACTGTATATTTGGCAATATGTTATGGTTTAGGCGTTTCTACAAAGATATCCTGTGGAATTATTGCTATATTTACTGCCGGCGTTTTTCTTAAGGTATTGGTGGATAGAATTAAGGAATCAGATAAAAATAAGTTTATTGGGCTTATAGAAAAATATCTTGTATTTGGAGTGATTAGTCTGCCGCTTGGTCTATGGTATTGCATTAGAAACTATATCAGGTTTGGACAAAGCTTCACTTATGTGCTTGAATTAGATAAGGAACTTGATTTATATGTAGGTGGGCACAGTATAGTTCAGAGAATGTTCAGTATAGATGTTGGTAATATTATAGAAACTCCATTTGCCAATGCACATGGCGATTACAATGCGCCTGTGTTTTTTGTTAAATCCTCCCTCTTTGGCGAGTTCGTACATGACAGGGAGCCTGTGGCATGGTTATTGCTTTTTAGTGCTATCATGGTGTCAGTACTGATTGTGGCTATGATTAAGCAATTGGTCCATAACCATAAGGATGTAAACGGAAATGTAATGGTGGGATTAATTGTGCTGGTGGTTGCCTCAATGTATTGGTTTTATTACAAATATCCCTTCGGCTGTAGCATGGACTATAGATATATGATATTTATCACCATGCCGGCAGCTATGCTCCTCGGTAAATTAGCTGAAACTGACAAAACAAATATAACATATGTTTCCGTTTGCGCTTACTCGGTACTGTCTATATTGATGTATATATAACATGCATATAGCACAAAAAAATCGTATATATGCAACAGTTGATATGAGCATTATATAAAAAACAATGCGAAATATCAGGTTGCATATTTACGATTTTTGGTATTATTACTTATTTTCGTACTCTATTTCCTTTACAGCATTTCCAGTATGGAATTAACCAACAAATCATTTTGGTTCGGCTTCATGAAGCAAAACCGGATAAATCTATTGTCCAGACCCCGGATATTATCGCAATTTCTGATTACAATTCCCTTAAGGTTACAGTGCTCGGCTATAGCTCCCGAAGTGACATCCTCCTTTAATATCTTAGCCAACATGAAGTTAGCATAAGGTTTAAAGAGCTTAATACTCTTACTGGTGCTCATGGCAGAATATATCAGGTTGCGCTCTGTGTATATCTGGGAACGGGACTCTTCAATGTATGCTGAATCCTTGAACATTGGAATACAGGCTGCTGCGGTAAGGGATGATATATTGTTTGGAGATACCAGGTTTACAAGACAGTTCATTTTCTCGGGATTGTTCATGATTGCATAGGCGAGACGAAGTCCCGGAACTGCAAAAAATTTTGAAACACTGCGGAAAATCGCAATATTGTTATAGCTCTCCGCAAGAGGGGTAGATGTAAGCTCCTTGTAATCCTCACAGAATTCTATGTACATTTCATCAATAATTAGAAACGCTTCAAAGGTTTTACATACCTCAGATAAGGTTTTCATATCCTCCCGGTCAATTATTTGAGAGGTAGGATTGTTAGGATTTCCGAGGATAATCATGTCGTAGGAGGAATCAAGCTGTCCTACGAAATCTACAAGGTCTAATCGATATTCATCATCCTCATTTAATTCGTAATAGTCTATCTCACATCCATGTAATCTCAAAATCTTTTCATATTCTGAAGAGGAGGGAGTGAGTAGCATGGCCTTCTTAGGGGCAATCAGTGTGATAAACATTCTGAGCAGGTCTGAGGAACCGTTTCCCAGCATTATGTTGGCCGGATTGCAGCCGGAATACTCGGCAATTGCCTTTTTCAATTCGCCATAATAATCCATGGGATACCTGATTATATTGTCTATATTGTCCGCCAATGCCTTTTTGACAGAGGCAGGAACTCCCATAGGATTTATATTTGCGTTGTATAATACGGTCTCATATTGTTCCAATCTAAGCTGATTGTTTCCCTGCTTATTTCCTTGCTTACTTCCCATCTTAATCCCCCCTGCAAACTATAATTTGTGAAAATAACCCCTTATGACTTAACAAATTCAAATGAATTTGTTATAATGTATTCTGAGTGTTACTATGTGTTTATAATATAATGAAATACTATAGGTTAATTATAACATTGACCTTAAATATATCAAGGATATTTTTTGTCGGAGGATACATATGAAGGGTATAGTTGAACACTATGCAAAAGGAGAATTCCGGATTGACAGACCGGAGGTTGTTATATCGGAGGATTTCCTTAAACTGAATATAGAATCAGGTACCGTATACGAGGGTAGCTTCAATGTAGCCAGCACCAATGACCACGTTATCAAGGCTATGGTGTATGACAATCGTTATTTATTGCGTTTTGATAACCACACCTTTATCAACAGGCGTTTTGAGGTTAAGTATACATTTGATGCAACCTGTCTGGAACCCGGTAAGAATTACAAGGGACACATCAGCATCATTACAGACGGTGGAGAGTTCAAGATTCCTTATGAGATAGAAATTGTACCATCATATGTTAAATATGGTGACCAGAAAATAGATGACCTCTTTAAGTTTGCCACTCTGGCAGAGAGTAATTGGGGAGAGGCAGCAAGAGTATTTACAAGAGATGACTTTAAGAGAACCTTTATTGATAAGGATGTAATGGTAAAACAGATTTATGCCAGTCTGTTGGAAAGCCAGTCGGTCAATCAGGCTTTGGAGGAGTTCCTTGTGTATGTACACAAGAAGAGAGCGTTAACGCTTTCTGTTGCCAAGGCAAAGATTAATGTTGAGATGCCTACAGAGCTTTCTAAGATTGCTGTAAATATCAATAAAAATACATGGGGTTATACCAACTCTACCGTTAAGTCAAATGCGGAGTTTTTACTTCCATCCAGACGAAACATTTTAAGCTCGGATTTTTGTGGAAATATGTTTGCCCTTGAGGTTCTTATTTCACCTGAAAATGTACCGGACGGTGTGACCTCGGGTAAGATTGTGATAGAAAATATTTACCAGAAGATAGAGGTTGAGATTAATCTTTCGAAACCTCAGCCTGTCAGAGATGTGCCGTCACCGAAAGCCAGCAACAAGCATCAGATGATTAAGCAGGGAAAGTCAAGACTTGTTCATGCCTATCTTGATTATCGTATGGATGAGATTGGCTTAAATGAGTACGTGGCAAGAACCATCCATGCCTTTGACACCTTGGCGAAGTATGAGCCTGAAGAGGATATGTATCGTCTTGGCACAATGCATATGAACATTATGCAGGGGGAGCTTGCTAAGGTTGAACAGGAATTTCTTCGTATTGAGGCGGATGTGGATAACTCGTTAATGAATAATCAGCAGAAATGCTATTACTCATACCTGAAGGCTATGGTTACAAAGGATGAGGAGAGTATAGAGCATGCCCGTAATACGATAAAGCGTAATTTCCGTACACAGGATGATAAGATGTTCTATTTCTGGCTTCTTATGTTCCTGGATGACACATATACCAATGACCCGGCTGCACTTTATCGTGAGATAAGAAATCTCTATGACGAAGGCTTCAACAGCCCGATTATGTATCTTGAGCTTTGTGAGATACTCAACAATAATCCTCTGATGCTCAAGAAAATAACGGATTTGGAGATTACTACCATAAGATGGGGACTTAGACATAAATTTATTTCTGATGAAGTTATTGAAGAGTTTATCAGACTTGCAGGCTCTTTCAGGGAATTTGATGTCAAGATATTTGGAATCATGGAAGCCATATATGATAAAAACAAGAATGTTGAGGTTCTGAGAAGTATATGCTCTATGCTAATAAGCGATAACAAGCTTGATAATAAATTTCATCGCTTCTACAAGGATGCTGTTGAAAAATCCCTGAAGTTTATCGGATTAAATGAATGCTTTGTCAAAAGCATGAATTTCTCCAGATATGACCTTATACCACAGTCGGTTTTGATGTATCTGAATTACAAGAATACTTTGTCAGAGTCGGAGCTGGCGTATCTGTATGCTAACGTAATATTCAATAAGGCGCAGCATATGAAGGTCTATCATGAATACTGTACAACCATGCAGGACTTCATGGAGAATATGATTATTAAGGGTAAGGTTTCGGATGACCTGACTGTTATTTATGATGAGTTTTTGGACCCGGAGACCGTAAGTCCTCTCTATGCAAGCAAGCTTATCAATATTATTTTCAGAAGAAAGCTTGTATGCTTTAATAAAGGTGTCAGAGCTGTTATAGTCACCCACCAGGAGCTTGAAGAGGTACAGCGTGTTCCTATAGTCAATGGTGAGGCATACGTTGAAATTCTTTCCAACACTGCTTCTATCATATTTGAGGATAGTGAGGGAAACAGATATGCAGGCTCTATTCCTTACAGACTTGAGCGTATTGTTGACGAAAAGGCTTATATAGATATCTGTTGTCAGTACAGCCCTAGAGATTACAGGGTTCTTCTGTACAATTATGAGCGCTTGGGCGAGTTTACCTACAGAAAGGCGATAGAGGTGAATGCAGCCAGAGATATCGTAAATTGTCCTGAGATTTCTTATGATTACAAGCAGATGGCATACCTTAATATTATTGAGTATTATCACGAGAATCTTGATGCGGATGTGCTGACTAAGTATCTCGGCAAGCTGGATATAGAATATCTCAACCATGCAAATGCCAGAACACTTATAGCCTATATGGTTGATATGGGAATGTTTGACAAGGCATTTCAGGCAGTAAAGCTTTACGGCTTTGATGAGCTTGATTCGGAGGAGCTTTTCAGCCTTGCAGATTACGGTGTTGAGGATTCAGGTGGTTTCCTAAATGAAGACCTCCTTGCAATCTGTGTGCACCTTTATAAGATGGGTAAAGTAAATGAGCGTATGCTCACTTATGTAATGAATAACTTTAAGGGTGACCTTGATGAGCTGGCAAGTCTTTTCAAGATTGTACGTAATCGTGTGAAGGATGTATCTCTTTTGGCGGAAAATACACTGGCCCAGATGATGTTTGCAATGGGTAATGTTGAGTACATTTATGATATATTTTCTGCATACTATGGTGGAAGAAGCAGAGGTCTGGTTGTTAAGGCCTTTTTGAGATATGCAGCATACAATTATCTGATAAAGGATGTGCCTACACCGGGAAATATATTTGACTGTATGTACCTGGAGTTTATGAAGGGCAATATCGATGATGAGATATCACGAATGGCACTTTTGATGCATTTTTCTAAGCTGGATCGTTACACGGAGGATCAGAGGGAATGGATTACCGAGAATGTAGGAAGATTTATGGATGCCGGAAAGCTTCTACCTTTCTACAAGAGCTTCCAGTCCTTTGTGAAGCTGCCACAGGATGTATTCCTTAAGACATATCTTATTTATAAGAGTGATTCCGGTAAGCAGATTCAGGTCAGATATGCCTTTGATACCGGTTCAAGACAGAATCTTACCTACAAGAATGAGCGTATGGAGGAGATGATACCGGGATTATATGTGAAGGAATTTGTGGTATTCCACGGTGAACGCCTGGTATATAACATAGATGATGACATGCTGGGAAGCTCTTATGTGGTTGAAAGTGAATCCCTTAAGACGAAGGCATTTAATCATAAGAACAGAAACAGATTTGAGCTGATCAACAGTATGCTGGTTAATCAGGAGATGCGAGAGGACAACGAGCTTCTTGAATCACTGGATGTTTATCTGAATACAGTTCATCTCTTTGAGGAAAATCTTAATATTTTGTAGTATTATATGGGGTGTTGTCGCCGGAAACATATAAGATATGGTATACATCATGTTTACTGTGATAACATTTTAACATAGGAGTAAGAATATGGCAGATGCATTTTATCTTGGAATGGATCTCTGCTCGGAGTCTACACAGATAAGCTTTTATAATGATATAAAGCGTGAGCCGGAGACTGTTAATCAATTGAATAACAAAGAAACCTATATGATGCCGAACATTCTGTTCTTTAGCAAGGAAACCGGTGACTGGTATGTGGGCTCGGAGGCGTCTGAGGCACGTTTTAAGGAGGAGGGTATCATCCTTGACAACCTCTTTGCCAATGCCAAAAGCGAGGAGCTTATCGATGTGTACGGAACAAAGTATACCTATCGTTATCTGTTCATCCTTATGCTGAAAATGCATATTAATTCCTTTTTGTATAGGTATGAGGGTGCTACTGTCAAGCAGTTGGTTATTACCATACCTGAATATAGCAAGGATTTGCACAGGGTTTTAAGTACCTTTCACAGGGAATTAAATATTCCGGAGGATTGTGTGAAAATAACAAGTCATTTGGACAGCGGGCTCTATTACATTTTCAATCAGAGCAGTGATTTGTATATCAATAGCGTTGCACTTTTTGATTACAATGCAGACGGACTTAATTACTATCGTATTGACATAACAAGAGGTAAGGACCCGGAGGTTATCAGTGTAATTCACGAGGATTATTCCTCACAGTTTAATCTTGCCCTGTTTACCGGTGACAATATACTAATGGATGCTACCTTCGCCAAGATAGTGGATTATGAGATGAAGAAGACCTACATTTCATCTGTATTTTTGACAGGGCTGGGCTTCTCAGAGAAATGGATGAACAAGTCGAGAAACATTCTGTGTCAGGGAAGAAGAGTTTTTGCAGGTCAGAACATTTACACCAAGGGTGCATGCTATAAGGCGGTTGGTGGAGAATATGAGGAATTCTACAAGAGATTTTTTGTGGATACCAAGGAAAATGTTTTATATGACATAGGCATTTCCTCCGGAGATGAGGCTGACGAGTTTATTCCGATTGCATTTGGCGGACGTCAGTGGTACAACACAAATGGTAAGATTAATGTTATTCTGGATGACACTGACAAGATTACACTTGTTTACAGAAATAGGCGTTCGGGACAGGAAATCAGGGAGACCGTCAAGCTGTACGGTATTCCGAAACGTCCCAACAAAACCTCAAAGTTTTCCATTGAGGTTGAGTTTGAGAACCCAAATCAGGGAGCTGTTATTATTAAGGATGTTGGATTTGGTAAGCTATTTCCTACCACCAACAAGATTTATCGCAAGGAGTTTGAGATTTAATGTCTAAGATTATTTTGTGTACAACTAAAGAGGCTTCTCATCCCTTTACCTTTCTGAATACCAAGGTGGAGATATATACCTTTGAAGAGCTGTGCTTTTATATCTACAACAACACAGTCCTTATCAGTAAATCTTCCCTTTCGGACAAGCTGTTTGACTGGATAAGAGATGAGCTGGATATGCCGGAGCTTGCGGCTAAGCTGGTGGCACTTTCCAACAAGACAGCATTTGCTCAGGACTTGCTTGTGGAGATACTCAATGCGGGTAATTATTACGAGACAGAGGAAATAAAGACGTATGTTGAGGCATGGCAGAAGTACAGAAGACTTACTGCCAGTCAGCGTAAGAAGCTTAAGGCAGACGGATATCTGGGATATAAGAGATATATTAAGGCGGCCTCGATATACGATGATATTATAGAAAACCAGGAAGATATACAGGATATGGTATTTCTGGGAAATGTATACCATAATCGTGCAGTTGCGGCTGCAAATAATTTGGATATGGAGGAGGCCAAGGAGTATTTTCTGAAGGCGTATGAATTGAACAACAACGAGGAATCCCTCAGGGGATATCTGATTGTATTCGCAGCATCCAATGATTCTGCTACAATTAAGCAGGAGATGAGAAAATATGATTTGGACGAGGATTACTTCGAGAATCTTATGATTGAAATCGGTGACTCAAATGAGGATGTGAGGGAGATGACCATTTTCTCCATGCTTCAGAGAGCGGTTTATAATCGTATGAATAAGGATATGATAGATTATGACAAGCGTATGGATATAATCTTGGGTCAGCTAAAGGATGAATTCAGGGAGCAGGCGATTTAATGGGATTTTTAGACAAGATAAGAGCATATCTGGCCGAGGAGGAGCCTGCCGATGATTTGGTTGATTTGGGGGAACAGGCTTATAAGGCATTGGATTCTGAAGCAGTTGCAGAGCCCCAATATGATTTGGAAGCAGAAGAGGATACAGATGAGGAACTGCTTACGGATGAGGCTACAGTTTGGGATGAGGATGTATCTCAGGAGAAAAAGTCTTTATCAATTGCAGACAGACTGAAGGGTTTGCTCAGGAGAAAGCCTAAGACAGAGCTGCCGAAAGAGAAACCAAGGGAACACGTCAATGTCCGTGCCGGTGAAGCACAGGCAGTTAAGGATTTTTGTGAGCAGCTTGTGGATGTAACGGTACATTCTGAGGAATTGACCAGAGAGTATGCTTTGGTAACCAGTTACCTGACTGACATTCAGAGAATAGAGGAATTGCCTGTTCAGATTGCAGAAGAAATTGTAGATTTGGCGGTCAAGATAGACACCCTTAACAAAAACAGGGAGAATTACAGTAAATCGGAGAAGCTTCTTCCGATGGACCAATACAATGTAATGGCAACCTATGAGGATGATGTTGTAAATGCCATCAAAAATCTCAATGATATGGAGATGAGGGATGGAATGCTGAAAAATGACATGGGCTATCTTGAGGGCGAGAAGGAAGATTTGAAGTATATGCGCAACGAGTATCTGGATGGGATTGCCCGAGTCAGGGGCATTATTATTGCTGTATTGTCATTGTTTTTGGGTTCCGTTATGATTATGACGGCTTATGCCTTTAGCAGTAAGGAAAGCGTAACCTTATATGCGCTTATTGCAGGAGTTATCACTATGCTGTCCTTTGCCATTGCCTACGTCAGATACTCTGATTTGAAGAGAAGCATACAGGAATGTGATGCGAAGCTTAAACGTGCCGTCTCACTTCAGAATAAGGTAAAGGCAAAATACATTAATAATACTAACACCGTGGATTACATTTATGATAAATATGGAGTTAATTCCTGCAGAGAGCTTGAATATATGTGGGAGCAGTATAATACCATGGTCAGGGATGCAAAGCAGTATGAAAAGGCTAATGCTAACCTGAAGCGGTTCTGTGATGATTTGACTCTTAGATTAGATAAACTGGGTATCGAGGACCCGGAGGTGTGGACAAAGCAGGTAAATGCTCTTATTGATAGGAGAGAGATGGTTGAGATTAAGCATGGTCTGAATGTGAGAAGACAGAAGCTTCGCGACAGTATGGTTACCTGCGAAAAGATAAAGAGCAATGCGGTTACAGCCCTTAGGGCTGAGCTTACGGAGAATCCGGGCATGGATGAATTTATTAGAAAACAGCTTGCTCCTTACGGAATTGAATTAGAATAATATTATTAGATACATTGGAGGTTATGAACATCATGGCTAAGGAACTTGACAAGAATTACAACCCTTCGGAAATTGAGGGAAGACTCTATGACAAATGGGTTAAGAACGGATATTTTCATGCAGAGGTAGATAGAAGTAAAAAACCATTTACGATTGTGATGCCACCGCCAAACATTACCGGTCAGCTTCACATGGGTCATGCCCTTGACAATACTATGCAGGATATTCTTATCAGATTCAAGAGAATGCAGGGCTACAATGCGCTCTGGCAGCCGGGAACCGACCATGCGGCTATTGCCACAGAGGTTAAGGTTATTGAGGCTCTGAAGAAGGAAGGAATAGAGAAGGAGGATCTTGGAAGAGAGGGATTTCTTGAGAGAGTTTGGGACTGGAGAAGAGAATATGGCGGTCGTATCGTTAATCAGCTTAAGAGACTGGGCTCTTCTGCAGATTGGGACAGAGAGCGCTTTACCATGGATGAAGGCAATAACAAGGCTGTAACAGAGGTTTTCTGTAAGCTTTATGATAAGGGATATATTTACCGTGGCTCCCGTATCGGTAACTGGTGTCCGGTATGTCAGACCTCTATTTCTGATGCGGAGGTTATCCATGAGGAGCAGAATGGCAGCTTTTGGCACATTAACTATCCGGTTGTAGGCGAAGAGGGACGTTTTGTAGAGATAGCTACTACCCGTCCTGAGACACTTTTGGGTGATACAGCGGTTGCGGTTAATCCGGATGATGAGAGATATCAGGATATAATCGGCAAGATGCTTAAGCTTCCGCTTACAGACAGAGAGATTCCTGTCATTGCGGATGCGTATGTTGATAAGGAATTTGGAACAGGCTGTGTTAAGATTACTCCTGCTCATGACCCTAACGATTTTGAGGTTGGTAAGAGACATAACCTTGAGGAGATAAATATATTAAATGACGATGCCACAATCAATGAATTGGGCGGAAAGTATGCAGGTATGGACCGCTATGAGGCAAGAAAGGCAATCGTGGCTGATTTGGATGAGCTGGGGCTTCTTGTCAAGGTTGTTCCGCATACACATATGGTTGGTACACATGACAGATGTAAGACCACCGTTGAGCCTATGGTTAAGCAGCAGTGGTTTGTGAAAATGTCTGAGATGGCTAAGCCGGCTAAGGAGGCGGTTGTGTCAGGTAAGCTTAAGCTTATCCCTGAGAGAATGGACAAGACCTATTATAACTGGCTTGACAATATAAGAGATTGGTGTGTTTCAAGACAGCTTTGGTGGGGACACAGAATCCCGGCATACTATTGTCAGGATTGTGGTGAGACGATAGTTACCGGAGAAGCTCCTTGCAGTTGTCCAAAATGTGGATGTACTAATCTGAATCAGGATGAGGATACCCTTGACACCTGGTTTTCATCAGCACTTTGGCCTTTTTCAACCCTTGGATGGCCGGACAAGACAGAGGACCTTGATTACTTCTTCCCGACAGATGTGTTGGTAACCGGATACGATATCATTTTCTTCTGGGTAATCAGAATGGTATTCTCCTCAATTGAGCAGACAGGAGAGCTTCCTTTCCATACAGTATTGTTCCATGGACTTGTAAGAGATGACCAGGGACGTAAGATGAGTAAATCCCTTGGTAATGGTATCGACCCGCTTGAGGTTATTGACAAGTATGGTGCGGATGCCCTCAGATTTACTCTTGTTACCGGAAATGCACCGGGAAATGACATGCGTTTCTATTGGGAGAGAGTTGAGGCAAGCCGAAACTTTGCCAATAAGATTTGGAATGCATCAAGATTTATTATGATGAATATTGAGAAGGCGGACATTTCCAATGTGGATATGAACAGCCTTACTCTTGCTGACAGATGGATTTTGTCTAAGATGAATGACCTTATAGTTGAGGTAACAGAAAACATGGAGAAGTATGAGCTGGGTATTGCCGTTGCCAAGCTTTATGACTTCCTCTGGGAGGAGTTCTGTGACTGGTATATCGAGATGGTGAAGCCGCGACTCTGGAATGATTCTGATGAGACAAAGGCAGCAGCACTTTGGACACTTAAGACAGTTCTTATAAATGGATTGAAGCTTCTTCATCCTTATATGCCGTTTGTTACCGAGGAAATCTTCTGTACCCTTTCGGATGAGGAGTCAATTATGATTTCCGACTGGCCGGTATATAATAAGGAGTATGACTTTAAGGCTGATGAGGCGGCTGTTGACAAGCTTAAGGAGGCCGTTAGAGGAATCCGTAACATAAGAAGTGAAATGAATGTTGCACCTAGCAAGAAGGCTTCTGTTTATGTGGTTTCTCCTAAGGAGGAAATCAGAGACATCTTCAATGCAAGTAAGAGCTTCTTCGGAACACTTGCCTATGCCGGTGATGTATTTGTTCAGGAGGACAAGACAGGTATAGCAGACGATGCGGTTTCAGTGGTTATACATGATGCAGTTGTGTATATTCCATTTGCAGAGCTTGTTGATATTGCTAAGGAGATTGAGAGACTTAAGAAGGAGCAGACCAGACTTGAGGGTGAGATTAAGCGTGCATCCGGCATGCTTGCAAATCCAAAATTTGTGGATAAGGCTCCGGCTGCTAAGGTTGAGGAAGAGAAAGCTAAGCTAGTAAAGTATACTGAGACCTTAGAACAGATAACAGACAGATTGGCGCAGCTTGAAAGATAGCTTTTGGTGTGAGTATGAATAATGAGAAGATTCTAAAAAGGAAAATTGAACGATATCTTTTGGCACCTATGCTTGTTTCCGTAGTACTTGTGATAATGAGTATAGCAATCTATTTTATTGATGAGCGATGCGGTCTCATTGCAAGCTTTGTGGTTACTGTAGTAATCATTGTTGAGATTGTCATTTACTTTGTATCTAAGACCGGAATTATGCCGGTATTGGTTCGTTTTGCTTTAGAGCAGGGACAGATACAGAAGGAGCTTCTGAAGGAGCTTGCCATTCCTTATGCACTTCTGGATACAGACGGCAGGATATTATGGGGGAATAATGCATTTGTGGATGCCATAGGTGAAGGCTCAAGAAAACGTATCAGGAAGAATATCGGAGCTTTTTTTCCGGCGGTGGGAACAGAGGAGATTTCCTCAGATGATCCATTGCGAATGGATCTTGAGTATAATGGGGTAGAGTATAGTGCCCTCATTAAGAAGATAAAGTTTAATGAGACTTTTGAGGATGAGGATTCCGTGGTGGATCCTAAGGGAGAATACCTTGTTGCATTTTATCTCTTTGATGAAACCGAGTTAAAACGCTACATGAGGGAGAATGAAGAGCAGAAGCTGGTAGCAGGTCTCATTACAATAGATAATTATGATGAGGTTATGGAGAATACCGAGGAGGTCAGACATTCCCTGGTTGAAGCCCTGGTGGATAGAAGAATCGGCATGTATCTTTCATCCATTGATGCCATCGGTAAAAAAATGGAGAAGGACAAGTATTTGTTTGTTTTTCAGCACAAATATCTGCCACAGCTGAAAGAAACTAAGTTTGCTATACTGGATGAGGTTAAGAGCATAAATGTTGGAAATGAAATTCCGATTACCCTGAGTATTGGTGTGGGTGCTGATACCGACAGCTTTGCGGAGGCTTATGATTATGCCAGAGTGGCTATGGGTCTTGCCCTTGGAAGAGGAGGAGATCAGGCGGTAATAAAATATGGTGATAAGATTTCTTATTTCGGAGGTAAGAGCTCCGGAACAGAGAAGTCTACCAGAGTAAAGGCAAGGGTTAAGGCACAGGCATTTAAGGAAATGCTTAATGATAAGGACAAGGTTCTTATTATGGGACATAAGCGCCCGGATGCAGACGCCTTTGGCTCGGCAGTGGGTGTATATAGATTCGTTAAAACACTTGGTAAGGATGCACATATCGTAATCAATGAGATTACCTCAGCGGTCAGACCGGTTATAAAGGGGTTTAAGGGTAACAGTCTATATGGCGATGATATGATAATTAACAGCGAAGAAGCCATCGCCAGTGTAAGTGCGAACACATCGGTGGTTGTGGTTGATGTAAACCGTCCAAGTATGACGGAGTGCGAGGAGCTGCTTTCCCTGGCAAAATCGGTGGTTGTATTTGACCATCATAGACAAACCAATGAAACCATTGAAAATGCAACCCTGTCCTATATCGAGCCTTACGCCTCATCTGCATGTGAGATGGTGGCAGAGATGCTTCAGTATATTGACGAGAAGGTCAAAGTCAGACCGCTTGAGGCAGACGCAATGTATGCAGGTATCGTGATTGATACGGATAACTTTTTGACAAAAACAGGTGCCAGAACCTTTGAGGCTGCTTCTTATCTCAGACGTTGTGGTGCGGATGTTGTCAGAGTAAGAAAAATGTTTAGAAGTGATATGTATTCACATAAGCAGCTGGCGGAGGGTATCATTAATTCGGAGACATTTATGGGCGAGTTTGCTTTGTCCAAGGTTAAGCCTGACAATTCGGATGCACCTACGGTGGTAGCTGCAAAGGTTGCCAACGACCTCTTAAATGTGGAAGGAATCAGAGCCTCCTTTGTAGTTACAGAGATGGATAATATTGCTTATATCAGTGCAAGATCAGTAGATGATATAAATGTTCAGGTAATTATGGAGAAGCTTGGCGGTGGCGGACATGCAAATATTGCCGGGGCTCAGCTGAAGGATACAACCGACGACCAAGCATTAAATCTGATTAAGGAATTGCTTGAGGAACTATATAAAGAGGGCGACATATAATAGCTCGCCAAATATGGGTATTGATTGGATTAGTAAATGGAGGTAGACATAGATGAAGGTTATATTATTACAGGATGTTAAGAGTCTTGGTAAAAAGGATCAGATAGTAGATGTATCGGATGGATACGCAAGAAACTTTGTATTGCCTAAGAAGCTTGGTCTTGAGGCAACACCTAAGAATCTTAATGAGCTTAAGCTTAAAAAGGCTCATGAGGAGAAGGTTGCAGCTGAGCAGTTAGCAGAGGCACAGGCATTGGCAGCAAAGATGGATGAGGAGAGTGTAACCTTAAGCATCAAGGTTGGCGAGGGTGGAAGAACCTTTGGCTCTATCTCATCTAAGGAGATTGCTGAGGCAATCAAGTCTCAGTTAGGACACGATATTGACAAGAAAAAGATTGTAATGAAGGACCAGATTAAGGCAATAGGTTCATTTACAGTTGATATTAAGCTTCACACAAAGGTTACTGCACATATGAGTGTGAAGGTTGTGGAAGGTAAGTAATACATATATGGATGAGAATACTATAAAAAGGATAAAACCTCATAGTAAAGAGGCTGAGCAGTCTGTAATAGGTGCCATGCTAATGGACAGAGATGTCATTTCCGATGTGGCAGACCTATTAACTAAGGATGACTTCTACAATGCCCAGTATGGTATCCTCTACGAAAATATGGTTGAACTGTACAACGAAGGAAAGCCGGTTGATATGGTTACATTAAATGACCGTATTAAGATGAAGGATATTCCTGAGGAGGTGTGTAGTCCGGCATTTATTGCTGATATTATCCAGGCGGTACCTACTTCAGCCAATGCCAAGCATTATGCACAGATTGTACAGGACAAGTCTATACTTAGAAGATTAATTAAGCTTGCAGAGGATACGGAAAAGGACTGTTATCTTGCAAACGATAAGGTGGATACAATTCTTGAGGTTGCTGAACAGAATATATTCAAGTTGGTTCAAAACAGAAATGGCTCCTCTGACTTTGTTCCTATCAATAAGATTGTTATAGATGTAATTGGTGAAATAGAGGAAGCTGCCAGAAACAAGGGGAAGGTTACTGGACTTGCTTCAGGCTTTACAGACCTTGATAATATGCTTACCGGACTTCATGGTGGAGAGCTGATACTGGTAGCTGCACGTCCTGCTATGGGTAAGACAGCATTTGTATTAAACATTGCCCATGACCTTGCGGTAATGCATAATGTCCCTGTGGCCATGTTTTCATTGGAGATGAGCAAGGAACAATTGGTTTCACGTATGATAGCCATTGATGCCATGGTTGATTCAAAGAACATGAAGCTTGGTAATTTATCTGATGATGATTGGGATAAGCTTATTGAGAGTACGGATGCTATTTCAAAGTCTCCTCTATACATAGATGACAATTCTTCTATCACTATTTCGGAGCTTCGTTCAAAGTGCAGAAAACTGAAGCAGAATCATAATATCGGAATCATTATATTGGATTATTTGCAGCTTATGAGTTCAACCAGACCGGTTGAGTCAAGACAGCAGTTCATCTCAGAGGTTTCTCGTGCTTTGAAGAATATAGCGAGAGAGTTAAATGTACCGGTTATCGCATTGTCACAGCTCAGCAGAGCGGTTGATGCTCGTCCGGAACATAAGCCCGTGTTGTCTGACCTTCGTGAGTCGGGTGCAATTGAACAGGATGCTGATGTTGTTATGTTCATATATCGTGATGAATATTACAATCCGGAGACAACTACGAAACCACAGACAGCTGAAATCATCGTTGCAAAGCAGAGAAGTGGCGAAACCGGCAGTGTAGATCTCCGTTGGATTGGTAAATATACAAAGTTTGCAAATTCAGAGAAGCATTTTCAACAGCCGGAGTAATACAGATATTTTTTATGTATCTGTTAAGATGCTCCCATGGAAGCAAACAAAGCGGCAATCTCGTCAGGAGAGAGCATTTTATTCGGGTCTGTCGGTGTTTCGTCGACAGGCTCTTCTTTTATTTCCTCCTGAATAGGTTCTTCTGCAATCTCTTCCTTAACAGGGTCCGGTGTCGGTTCTGACTCCGGTTCTGCCACTGAAGCAGGAGAAGCGGCAGCAAATAGGGCTGCGATTTCGTCAGGGGATAGCATCTTATTTGGGTCAGCAGGTTCTTCTGCTACTATAGGGTCCGGTGTCGGTTCTGACTCCGGTTCTGGGTCAGTTTCGGAAGCAGGAGAAGCGGCAACAAATAAGGCTGCGATTTCTTCAGGAGAGAGCATCTTATTCGGGTCAGCAGACTCCTCAGCTACGACAGGCTCTGGCTCCGGTTCTGGGTCAGTTTCGGAAGCAGGAGAAGCGGCAGCAAATAAGGCTGCGATTTCTTCAGGAGAGAGCATCTTATTTGGGTCAGCAGGTTCTTCTGCTACTATAGTCTGCTCAGCTACGGCAGTTTCCTCAGTCACAACAGTTTCTTCAACAGTAGGTGCAGTATCTGGTTCAGAATCAGCAACTGAGCCATCACTGGTTGGGAATGGAATTATGTCTGCAATAGGAGCCGATGCCTCTTCCAGAGTTTTTGAACCAAATTCATCAAAGAAGGAATCTATGTTTGGAGCTTCATCTTCGGTTTTCATATCATCCCAAAGAGAATCAATATCATTCTGATCCAAGCCAATCGAACCAAATATATCTAAGGTATCATTTTCTTTCTCATTTGAGCTATTATCTGATTTTGAAGCCGATACCTGGTTGTTATCCGTTTGCTCTGCAACAACTGCCTCCTGAATTGCCTTATGTGATGCAGAAGGTGTTATTTCATCTGAGCCTTGAATTGCAACAGGGGCAGAAAGCTCCAGATGATTTATTGCGTTTTTAACGTCATTTAATTCTGCCGTAACCTTTTCTAATTGTTCACTAACCAAGGATAGCTTTTGATTTAACTGTTCAATGGTTTCGTTCTGTTTTTCGCTGTCGGCCTTACTGTATTTTACAATAACCTTAGCAGCTTTGCTGACGGAATCAGCGATAAGCTTTTTTAAATCCTCATGCATTTCCAGTTGCTGCTGATCAATTGAGTCAAAATGTGATGACTGGGCTTCATACATTTTTGAGAGGATAGTATTATTTTTGCGAAGTTGAACATAAGATGCTTTAGAGATACGTTCTATATCAGTATTATCATCTGAGGTATTGAGACGATCCAGACTCTGGTTTACAGTATCATTTACAAATCGCATTAGTATCTCTTCCTTTGTGGCCTTGAGTCTGGCGTATGCAATTAAAAGAGCGTACACAGAACCCACCAAGACAACGGAAAGAATACCAATATATATTAGATTGAATCTATAATTTATCAAGCAATAAACCCATGCGAGAAGAGCTGTCATACTTATCATCCCCATGGTCATAATACGATTATAAAGCTTACTCATACTCAACCTCCATAAAAGCTCATAAATATACATATATTCTACCACAAAAT
>JBJENB010000175.1:0-5205 GCA_051879975.1 Wujia sp. | reverse complement strand
CATACTCCGGTATTCCCACAAAGAATGCATTTGCAATGGTATCGTCCGATGTCGCTCCCTCAGCTATTCTCCTTGCATCCTCCTTAGAGCATACATACGCAGCATCCCAACCCAGGGTATCCTCATAGGCCTTCCTTGAAAATGCTTTATAACCGCTGTAGCCACCTGCAAATATGATATATATTATGGCTGCTGACATGATTATCCCCACTATGGTGGTAAGGGTTCTGCTTAGGTTTGTCTTTAAATATCTCAGTGTTAAAGCGGACAATTTATTCATAGCTTCACCATCCCCTCTAACCCCTGTCTGATGTATCACTGATAATTCTTCCGTCCTCCAGATGAATTATCCTGTCAGCCATTGCCGCTATATCATGCTCGTGAGTGACCAGTATAAGTGTCTGTTTTTCCCTTTCCACTATCATCTTAAGAAGGCTTATTACCTCCTCGCTGTTCTTCTTGTCCAGGTTACCTGTAGGCTCATCCGCAATCACTATACTGGGCTTATTGATGAGCGCTCTTCCTATTGCCACCCTCTGTTGCTGGCCTCCCGACAGCTGGTTAGGCAAATGATTCCTTCGCTCACTAAGTCCAAGTCTGTCCATCAGCTCATCTAATTCCTTTTGATTCACCATCCTGCCGTCAAGAAGTAATGGCATCTTAATATTCTCCTCAGCAGTTAATACGGGAATCAGATTATACTGCTGAAATATAAATCCTATTTTTCTTCGTCGCATGACAGACCTCTTATTGTCATCCAGCTTATAAATGTCCTCGCCATCCAGCATTACAGTGCCCTCGTCCGGAGTATCAACGCCTCCCAACAGGTGAAGAAGGGTTGTCTTGCCGGAGCCGGAGGCACCTACTATTGATACAAATTCACCCTTGTTCACAGAAAAGCTTATATGGTCCACGGCTGTTACAGCAGTATCGCCCTTTCCATATACCTTGGTCAGATTGTCTGTCTTAATTATTTCCATATTTTTCTTCCTTCCTAGATTCTATTCATTCTGTATTTCATAATCTGAAGCTGAAAATCACTGTAATTTTATGCTTATCAGATTAGGCTTATAGCAATATCTGCAGTATCTAAATCTTACCGCAGTATCTTACAATCAGCATCTTACCAGTTTAATCTTACAATCAGCTTACATATTAAAAAAAGATTCTTACAGTTTTGTAAGAATCTTTAAATCAGGATTATCATCTTAGTGTAGGACTGCTCTCCTTTTGCGCAATCATCTCTGAACCGGCTTTCCACCCATAGCTTTCCGCCCATGCTCTCCACTATGCTTTTTGACAGAGCCAGCCCTACGCCCACATTGGCTGTACTCGGGCTGTGATTAGCTCCTCTGTAGAACCTCTTGAAAATATCAAGTCGCTCATGCTCCGGTATCCCGATACCCTTGTCAATTATGGAAAACTTTGTCGCTATAGGTGTAGCTGAAACATTTATCTCAATATCTGCATCCACAGGACTATAGTCGATTGCATTTTTTAGTATGTTAATTAAGGCCTCCTGAAACCATTCAGCATCAACCTCAGCATTCAGCTCCATATCGCCTGTCAGGATAAAGCTAATACCCTTCTCCTTAGCCTTCTGCCTAAGCATGTCCGTGGTTGAACTTATCAGTGTCTCAGCCTGTACTTCTCTTTTGTCAAAGCATATCACTCCGGCCTCAAGTCTTGCCAGCTGAAGCATTGCCTGCACAAGCCATTTTATTCGTTCCAGCTGTTGCTCGCTTTGCAGAAGCATATCCCGAAAATCCTTCTGCTCGATGTTATTCAGCAAAATATCATTGAACACCGTAAGGGTAGCTATTGGTGTCTTCAACTGATGTGATATATCAGCTATAACCTCCTTCAGGTATTCCTTATCTCTTTTTCCCTTTTCCTCTTCCGCTTGAAGCTTTTTTATCAATTGATTGATTTTCACCACAAGCTGTCCAAGCTCATCCTCATCAAGCTCGCCCTCCAGCAGCTCATTAGAGCCCTTTAGCTCATCAGATAGCTTCGATGCCCTGGCATATATCCCCTCAATAAAAAATATGGAAGCCATGCAAAGTGCAGCAAACAGCAAAGCTGTCAAAACAAGCATATATTTGTTGACTGAGAATACATTTCCCATAATGACAATTATAATGATGCATATACTACCTATTGTAGCCAGAAGCTTATTTTCCCGTCTTCTTAACATTTTCCTTATCCACCGTATATCCTATTCCATGAACTGTTCTTATGTATGGATTATCCCTATCAGTATCCCCCAGCTTGTCCCTTAACCTTCTGATATACACAGAAAGGGTATTATCATCCACGTAATTTCCTGCGCTGTCAAACATCCTCTCCAATATAATCTGCCTGCTCATCACAACGCCTGCGTTATGCACCAGCAAAAGCAGTAGCTTGTACTCCACTGAGGTAAGGTCAATTCCTACATAACCTTCGTCAGATTGCCTTCTGCTTACTCTGGCTGACATCTCATCAATGTAAATATCTTTTAGACATATTAGTCTGTTCTCGTTATCCTTCGGCTTGTATCTCCTGCTTACCGCCTTTATCCTTGCCATGAGTTCCTTAACCCTGAAGGGCTTTGTAATATAATCGTCTGCTCCAAGCTCCAAGCCCTGCACAACATTTACCTCATCAGAAACTGCAGTGAGAAATATTACCGGGAAGCTAAGGCCTTTGTTCCTGCAATAATTAAAGAAATCAAAGCCGTTGCCGTCCGGCAGCATGACATCAAAGAGTCCAAGACATTTATCCGATTCATAATCCAAGCTATCGATAAATTCAACTGCAGCCCTATAGGAAGCAAGTCTCTTAACCTGATATCCCTCCTGTCTCAGAGAAAACTCTATTCCCATCGCCAGGGCATCATCATCCTCTAAAAGTAATATATTTATCTCTCCCACCATTTATCTCCTGTCTTACACCTTTGTTCCTTAATTGCAGCACCACATTGCTGCGATTCTATGGTTCTTCTGGTCTTTTCTGAATCGTTGTTCATTGTTCGCTATCATCATAAACGAAATAAATGTTTCTTTCAATATGTCAATAATTAATATTTATTAAAATAAAAGAAGATACTTGCCAGATTATGTGTTGTTTATATATAATGTATATGTTTATGACACTACTTCACTATCAGGGGGAAAACAGACATGGGTGGTTTTTTTGGAGTCGCAGCGAAGGAGAGCTGTACCTTTGATTTATTCTTTGGAACAGATTATCATTCGCATCTTGGAACTCGTCGTGCGGGTATGACTGTATACGGCGATAAGGGGTTTAGAAAATCTATACACAGTATTGAGGGCGCGCCATTTAGAACAAAATTTGACAAGGAGTTAGACCAGCTTGAGGGAAGGTATGGTATCGGATGTATTTCTGACTATGAAGCACAGCCTATCCTGGTCAGGTCTCATCACGGCAGCTTTGCAATTACTACTGTAAGTAAGATAAATAATGCTGATGAAATCGTAAATGATATCTTAAAGGGCAGTACTCATTTCTTTGAAATGAGCAATGGTGAGATTAACTCAACAGAGCTTGTTGCAGCATTAATCAACCAAAAGGATAATTTTATCGAGGGCATCAAGTATGCATTGGATACCATTAAGGGCTCTCTTTCCATGCTTATTCTTACACCAAAGGGAATCTATGCGGCACGTGATAACATGGGCCGTACACCTGTAGTTCTAGGCAAGAAAGAGGATGCAAGATGTGCCTGCTTTGAAAGCTTCTCTTATCTTAACCTTGGCTATCAGGATGACAGAGAGTTAGGACCCGGAGAAATCGTTGTATTTGATGAGAACACTGTCAAAACCCTGGTTGCACCGGGAGACAAAATGAAGATATGCACCTTCCTATGGGTATATTATGGATATCCTTCTGCTTCCTATGAAGGCGTATCCGTTGAGCTTATGAGATATAACTGTGGTAAGCTTTTGGCGCGAAGAGATAATGTTGAGGTTGACGTAGTTGCCGGTGTTCCTGATTCAGGTACTGCACATGCTGTGGGATACGCAAATGAAGCCGGTATACCTTTCTCAAGACCTTTTATTAAATATACGCCTACATGGCCTCGTTCATTTATGCCGACCATTCAGACCAAACGTGACCTTATAGCTCATATGAAGCTTATTCCGGTACATGACCTAATAAAAGATAAGAAGCTTTTGCTAATAGATGATTCGATTGTGCGTGGAACACAGCTCCGCGAGACAACAGAATTTTTATATGAAAGCGGGGCAAAGGAGGTTCACATAAGACCTGCCTGTCCACCACTTTTATTTGGTTGTAAATATCTAAATTTCTCTAGAAGCTCATCTGAAATGGAGCTTATAGCCCGCAGGGTTATCGAGGAATTGGAGGGTGGTCCTGTATCGGATGAGGTACTTCAAGAATATGCTGATCCGGATTCAGAGAAGTATCAGAACATGGTTGATGGTATCTGTGAGAAGCTTAATTTTACTTCTTTGAGATATCACAGATTGGACGATATGCTTGAGTCAGTTGGCATTGACCCTGACAAGCTGTGCACCTACTGTTGGAACGGTAAGGAATAGAATAGAAAAATATATTAAGCCACTCCTGAGTGGCTTAATATATTTTGTTTTTCAATATTAAAAATACATTAATTTTTTAGAATTTTATACTAACGCTTTCTTTTATTTTGTGTTACAATAATTATGGAGTCACTTTTCTGCTGTCGGCTCTATATCATTAATCAATAAATATCTATAAAAGTTATTTGTAATTCTATATTACTTCCCAATTTTTTTCTGTTGATTAGTCATTTTTATCCATAGTATTGTACATCCTTTATAGTCATTTACATTTCAATATTCTTAAAAACAAATTCCTCTCAAATCAATCCTTGATTTGTCACAAAATATTCCTGACTTTAGCTATAAGATAAATAATCAGCCGACAGCATATGGAGAGCTTCTACAACATTTCATAACGGAGGTATCATACCATGAAGAAAAACCTATTCTCAAAATTCTACTCCAGGATAAAATACCGTACCAACAGAAAATACAAGGACAGGCTCTTCTGTCTTATTTTCGGTGACGAGCGGTACAAGAAAAACGCCCTTATGCTTTATAACGCCATAAATGGCACGGAATACACCAATGAAAATGATTTGGAAATCTATACCATCAGTGACGCTGTTTACATTAAGATGAAGAATGATGTGGC
>JBJENB010000174.1:0-22451 GCA_051879975.1 Wujia sp. | reverse complement strand
AAAGAAAAACTATGTGTAAAGAATGGTAATTATTCAAAAAATAATTATGTTACTGTGTTTGAAACAGAAGAGGGTTCATTATTAAAATTCGGTGATAAAAAAATGCATGATTTCTTTAAAGAAAAAACTCAGAATTTGCTTGATAAGCAATCATTGTTATCATGTATAGTAGGTATTAAAGAATTTCCGAATGAGTTTTATCAAAAGAACGAAATTATAACCATTGTAGAACTTATATTGTTTTCTTTATCACTAAATATATGTTTGGATGAATCAGATATTCACACAAATTATCATTTATATCATAAAATGCAAAATATTGATGAAAATAATATGGATATGCTTGCAATTGAAACATTCAAGCAGATTAAGAATGAGGTACTTCGAAAGAATAGTGGAGATATACTTATTCCTAAAATTTTCTATAAACAATTTGAAGAAAAAATCGCTAAACTTCATCTGTTTATACAAATATTCAAACCAGAATTACTTGATATTGAGATTGAAAAGAAAGACCATGGTCAAGACTATAGGTGTAATCTTAAGATGGTATATGAGGATTATACTTTAGATCAGGAATTTGAAAGTCGAGGAATAAAGAAACTGATGGATTTATTTTCTTATCTTGATGCAGCAAGTATGGGAATGATTGTTTTTATTGATGAATTGGATTCCAATATCAACGGTGTGTATCTTGATAAGATAATTGAGTTCTTTGTATATTATGGAAAAGGTCAGCTTTGTTTCACATCGCATAATCTTTCACCAATGGCTGTATTGAAAGGTAACAAGAATGCAATAAACTTTATTTCTAGTTTAAATACAGTTCATACATGGACTAATTGTGGAAATTTAAGTCCGGAAAATGCATATAAGAATGGGTTTATAGAGGATTCACCATTTAACGTTGATGCCTCTGACTTCTTAGGAATACTGGGAGGTGCAGATGAGTAAACAAATATTATTATGTGTGGAATCGAATAAAAAAGCCAGAACAGATTATCAGTATATTGAATCTACTATAAAAAGATTTTATGTTGACGACAGAAAAATTAGATATAGGGCAATATACTTGGGCTCTAAAACAAAATACAATGCAAAAGATAAGGTAAAAGAAATAGATGAAAACATAAAGAATTTTCCAGGTGATACTACTGTGATATATTTTGTAGATGTTGATGATTATGAAATATCTCCTGAAATAAAAAAGCTTTATGATGAAATAGAAACATACTGTAATAAAAAAGGATATGAATTGGTTTTTTTTGACAAAGATGTTGAAGATGTTTATTGGGGTAAATCAATAAGTAACGATGAAAAGGTAGACAAGGTAGCCGAGTTTAAGAGAAAACAGCTGATAAACAATGTGGATGAAGCTAATTTGCGAGTTGATTATCATAAAAGACATTGCAGTAATATCTTGAATGTGTTGGATAAAAATTGGAGGAGAAAGTAAGCTTAATTTGCATGGTAGTATACTATCATTTTTATTTGAAAGCTAAAGAGAGTATTATTAGTGATTTTTTGTTGGCGACATGATATAATATGATATGTGTTGATGCACGCTGATACATATGAAATTCACGAACAAGCTGACAGATAAATATGAGATGAATGCTAATCTGAAGCTGGCGATGATTACCAGAATCAGTATGGTTCTTTTGCTTGCATATGTTTAAAAGATATCCAGATTCCCAGAAGGTCATAGATACGGAGGAATTATTTGGATATTAGGATATAATAAGAAAGGAAGAAAAAGATGATTAGAATAGGTATATTTGGTTATGGAAATCTTGGCAAGGGAGTGGAGTGTGCTGTTGCCAAGAATAAGGACATGGAGCTGGTTGGTGTATTTACCAGAAGAAATCCTGATACAGTAAAGGTTATCACTCCGGGTGTTAAGGTATATCATGAGGATGCAATTAAGGATATGAAGGATGAGATAGATGTTCTCATTCTCTGTGGCGGTAGCGCAACAGATCTTCCGGAGCAGACTCCGAAGTATGCTGCACTTTGCAATGTGGTTGACAGCTTTGACACACATGCCCGCATACCGGAGCATTTTGCAAATGTTGATGCTGCTGCTAAGGCAGCGGGAAAGACCTGCGTAATCTCATGTGGATGGGATCCGGGTATGTTCTCTCTTAACAGATTATACGCCAACTGCATATTGCCTGAGGGTAAGGATTATACCTTCTGGGGCAAGGGCGTTAGCCAGGGACATTCAGATGCAGTTCGCCGTATAGATGGTGTTAAGGATTGTAGACAGTATACAATCCCTGTTGATGAAGCAATGGAGAAGGTTAGATCCGGAGAACAGCCTGAACTCACAACCCGTGAGAAGCATATAAGAGAATGCTTTGTAGTGGCTGAGGATGGGGCTGACCTTGCAAGGATAGAGTCAGAGATAAAGAATATGCCAAATTATTTCGCAGATTATGATACAACAGTTCATTTCATAACTGAGGAGGAAATGAAGAGAGACCACAGCGGACTTCCTCACGGTGGAAGCGTTATCCGTACAGGCGTTACCGGCTTTAATAACGAACATACACATGTGGTTGAATATAAGCTTAATCTTGATTCTAATCCGGAATTCACAGGCTCTGTCATAGCTGCTTATGCAAGAGCAGTATATCGCATGAACAATGAGGGCAACATAGGATGCAAGACCGTATTTGATGTTGCACCGGCATATCTTTCAGATATGAGTAGCGAAGAGTTAAGAGCACATTTGCTTTAGTTTGTAGCATGCTGATACGTGCAAGGTTAATAAAACTGTATTTCGTGACAATAAATGCCTCTCTGATTATGCACTTCGTGTAATAGGGAGGCATATTATATTTAAAAAAGCAGGTACATGGCATGGACAATGGAGCAGCTATGTCACAATGCACCGATGCAATTTACTCAGAAGAATATCTTGACTTTCTGGTTAAATATGACAATGCTATTATAACTGTTAATCAACAGATTAATCCTGATTGTATCACTATAATAAATGATACCTTTTTAGTTGCCTATAAAAAAATGGCTAATGGCAATACCTATAGTATTCAAAGATATGGATATGACAATATCCCGAAATGCTTCGGATTATGTGATGTTTCTGCTGTTCATGATACTGGGGCGGATGTTGTTACAAACCTTCCGGGCTTGACACTTACAGGAAAGGACACCCTGATAGGATTTGTGGATACAGGGATAGATTATCTCAATCCACTGTTTAGAAATAATTTAAAATCCCGTATTGCATATATATGGGACCAGACGAAGGAGGTATATGGTACCGGACCTTCTGTATTTGGCTATGGGGCAGAATATAGCAGAGAGGATATCGAAAGAGCTTTAGCAAATGACAATCCATATAGTATTGTTCCTACAAGAGATGAAAATGGACACGGAACATTTATTGCCTCTGTGGCGGCAGGGGGAGTGGATGAAACGGAGCCCTTTCGGGGAATGGCTCCGGAATGTGAGATAGTCATGGTAAAGCTTAAGCCCGCTAAAAACAATTTGAAGGATTACTTTTTCATACAGGGAGATGAACCCTGCTATAGCGAAAATGATATAATACTTGGGGTTAGATACCTGTTAAACAAAGCCTTTGAGCTGGGAAAACCCATGGCGATATGTCTTGGAATAGGAACAAGTCAGGGAGACCATAACGGAAATACCAAGCTTGAGCAGTATCTTGATTCTTTGGTAAATCTTCGCGGAATATGTTCGGTGGCCCCTGTTGGTAATCAATTAGGGTATGGTGGACATTATGAAGGCTCTGAGAATTATTATGAGCTGCAAACTGAGAACAAGGTTGAAATAAATGTTGGAAGCAATTGTAACGGATTTTCTCTGGAGGTGTGGGGTAATGCTCCCGGGCTCCTTCAGACAAGGGTTATCTCTCCCACAGGTGAAAGCTTTGACAGGATACCTACAGCAAGAGATGGAGAGGCAAGTCATAGGTATATCTACGAAGGAACAATCCTGTATGCTGATAATGTTATAGTGGATGATGATTCAGGAGACCAGATGATTCTGCTTAGGTTTGATAAGCCCTCTGAGGGAATTTGGACAATCGGACTTACGGAGCTAATGCTTCAAAGTGGACGGAGCTTTGACTGCTGGCTGCCTATAAAGGATTTTCTGGATACCGATGTAGCATTTGTGAGACCTGAGCCGGATATTACCATAACTGCACCTGGCAATACCAGAGGAGCGATAACGGTGGCAGGATATAATCACATTAATAATGCAATCTATATCAGGTCGGGGCGTGGATACACCAGAAAGGGATTGATTAAGCCGGACATAACTGCTCCGGCTGTAAACGTCCAAGGGGCTTTTGCAACGGGAACCGGAAGAGCCTTATATACAAGGAGAAGCGGGAGCAGTATATCAGCGGCTATAACTGCGGGCGCTGCAGCACTGATGCTACAGTGGGGTTTGGTACAGGGAAACATTACTGTGATTAATACGGAGGTAATAAGACAGCTGTTTATCCGAGGTGCAAGACAGGAAAATAACGAGGTTTATCCAAATAAAATATGGGGATATGGCATACTTGACCTGTTAAATACCTTTGAAAGACTGAGATTATAAAGAAAAACCACAAAATTCGCCATAGATTTGTTGTATTCTACAAAATATTGTATTAAAATAAAACTATGTATGCTTTTATGATAGCCTAGGTATGAAATACTGTACCTAAGAACAATGTGGAAGGTAATCTCATGGCACTGAAACACGTAATGATAAATGATATAATTGCAGAGCATAACGCAAGAATGCAGAATCTGAAGAAATATTACCCATTTTTTGTGCTGGCAGAGACAACATTCTCCCAGTACAGGGACGGAAGGTATGAGTTTCTAGACATGGGTTATATAACGATGGCATCCTTGCGTTTTTTAATTAACGAGAATAACTTCCATGAGAGAGATATAACCTATGAGGAGTATGAGCTTTTCCTTGACGAGCTACTGACCAGAGATTTTAATCTTGAGGAAGCTCCGGAAGAGAAAAAACAGCTTATCTCATATATTTTTGATAAGCTGAAGAACGACGGTAAGGCCTTTGAATTCAAGTTTTATGACCCGGAGCTTAAGCAGAGTAAAATAGCCAGAGTGCGATTTATTGAAAGCAGGATAGAAAACGGACAGGTTCTTTACACCATAACAGCTGAGGGCATTGAATTTTATCTGGACACTAAGGAAATCAAGGATGAAAGCAAGATCAATGTATCACAGCTGCTTCTTGAGAAAATGATAACCTCCAACAATTTTAAGGGGGGAATCGATGTAGTTAAGCGGATTAACAGTCAGGTGGCTTCACTTAAACAGAAAAAGGAGCAGGTTGTGAAGCTGCTCTCCATAGATGTGTTTGAGGGGGCAAAGGCATACGAGGAATACATGAATACAACGGCTGTCTGGTTTTCAGAGGAGCAGAAGCTTTTTGCCAAGAACAAGGCATTGGTGGATAAGGCTATAGAGAGGGCAACCTTTGAGAATAACAATGAAGGCGGAAAGGCTACTCTTCAATCTGTGGCATTGAGAGATATAAGCAGATTGGAAAATGAACTTAAGCAGACTATTTACAATCATAGCTGTCTCATGAATGAAACCATGGAGCTCAGTAAGTTATCCGATAAAATAATACAAAGGGCAAAGCTTCGAAAATTAAGGCCGGTATTTGATTTCAGACAGACACTGCTGAATCTCATGGAGAAGGATTCGCCGGAAATGCTTGAATATTTGGTTACACCGTTATTTGCACCTAAGCTGGAGAAAACATTTTCCATGAAATCCATAGATAATCTGCTGACACTTAAGTCAGAGGACAAGAATAAGGGCGAAAAGGTTGAGAAGACCGCAACTGATTTTGACTTCCGATATGAAGATGAAATATTGGAGGAAAAAATTGGAGCAAACTTTACCAAGCTTTTCTGTGAGCTGCTAGACCAGCTTCAAAAATGGAATCACATAAGCTTGAAGGAGCTTAATGGAATACTTGAGATAAAATTCGGCAAGGAAATATACAATAACAGGGATTACTATTCTTTTTTGGTTCATCTTGCAGGGAAAAAGAGCTACAGTATGCCGGAGCTTTTAGTTAAACAGGATACATTGCTTGAGGAGATGCTTGTAAATCACCTGTCCCGGGATGACAGGAAGAAGTTTGGCGAAATGCAATTTGTCATAGAATTCACAGGAGAAGAAATAAGCTTAAATAATGATGAGTTCTATGTGTCCGATATGAGATTTGAGAGAAGGAGGGAATAATCATGGAAGAAAGAAGCTTGGACAAGGCACTTGATATCTATGCCGCGCTTATTACCGGCCAGGAGGTTTCCCGAAACAATCCGGATACGAGGGATTTATATGAGGAATTTTATTCAAATTCTGCTGTATATGATGTTACAACAAGGCTGTTTAAGAAGCTTAACTTAAATATTTATGAGTACAATGATGCCATTTATGTGTCAGCAGGAGAGGGTAACAGAATATTCGGGTATACCAATGACGATATGAAGAGGATTCTTGGACTACGTCTCAACAAGGAGCTTTATACCGTTTATTTTGTCATGTATAACATTCTTCTGTTTTTTTACCAGGACTCGGCCTCATACCAGACTAAGGAATATGTCAAAGCAGAGGAAATTATCACACAGGTATCGGATTATCTGTCTTCAATTACAGGGGATATGAGCATATATTCCATGGATGAGGTTGAGGAGGAAAGCTTCAAGACAATTGCCCTGCTATGGGATGAGCTTCCGGCAGCGACCTCTGAGGACAGAGATAAAAATAGAGCTTCAAGGGCTTCCAGAATAGGATATGTGAAGCTTAGCTTTAATTTTCTGGTTTCCTCAAAGCTTTTTATCGAGGTGGAGGACAGATACTATCCAACAGACAGATTCAAGGCAGTTGTAGAAAATTATTTCGAGGAATACAAGGGAAGAATATACAGGGTGTTAGGAGGTGAAGCAGATGCCTAGCATTAACAGGATACGTGTCAATAATGTGAAGTATAATTTCGGTACCCAGTTCTATGATGATTTCACCATGAGACTTCATGGTAAAAATACGTTATATGATCTTGCTAATGGCGGCGGTAAGAGTGTGCTTATGCTTCTTCTGCTTCAGAATATGCTTCCAAATTGTACTTTGGATGACAAGCAACCTATTGAAAAATTATTCAGAACCGGAAATGCCAATACAACCATTCACTCGCTGGTGGAATGGAAGCTTGACGAGGGAGATGACCCGGAGGGCTATAGATATATGACAACGGGCTTTTGTGCGAGAAAGGCCAAGGAGGAGGACGGTGATTCCTCAAAATCAGAGGATGTTGCATCGATAGAATATTATAATTATTGTATATTCTATAGAGAGTATAATAAAAATGATATAATCAATCTTCCTCTTGTAAAGGATGGAGAGCGTATCAGCTATTCCGGTCTCAGAAGCTACCTTAAGGAACTGCCCCATAGAGATATGAGCCTGAGGGTTGTGGTATATGACAGAAAGGGCGAGTATCAGAGATTTATAAGTCAGTATGGAATACATGAGAGCCAGTGGGAGATAATAAGGGGAATTAATAAAACAGAGGGTCATGTAAGAACTTATTTCGAGAATAATTATAAGACAACCAGAAAGGTAGTGGAGGATCTTCTGATAGAGGAGATTATTGAGAAGGCTTATGATGTGAAGACCAGTCGTGAAGAGGATGGTTCACAGTCTATGGCAAAGATGCTTCTTGATATCAAGGAGCAACTTACCGAGCTGGCACAGAAGAAAAAATGTATAGCGGGCTATGGTCATCAGATTGAGCTTATTGAGGTATTGAAGGACAGAGTGGCTTCATTTGTGGAGCTGTATCTTGAGCAGAGTAAGCTTACCGGAGCCATCGCGGATATATGTGTTACCGGGGAAGAGTTTGCCAAGAATGACGAGGAGAAGATGAATAGGCTTGCCAAGGAACGAGATGACAAGCAGGCTGAGAAGGATTATCAGAGAAAGCATCTGGAGTGTCTTAAGGTAGCACGAGATAAGAATACCTTAAAGGATCTTAAACAGGAGCTTGAGGCTTTGATAAAGAGGTCTTCTGATTGCAAGGAACGTCTTAAACAGCTTCAGGAGGACAAGAATCTTAAAGTAAGTGTAAATGACTATCTGGAATACATACAGGAGAGGGAAAAGTATAATCTGTGTGACAGCCTGATTAAGACAATGCTTACGGAATCTGATTTTGATGAAGAGGCACTCTATACCTATGCTTATAATATTAAAATGCGAACAGATGTCATTCTTACCGAGCTTGACAGACAACAGACGAATCTGGAAGCGGAAATAGAACAATTAAATGCTACTTACAACTATCATGAGAAAATGCTTCAGGAAACCAGAGTAGCTCTTGCTGTAGCTGAGAATACCGCCAAGGCTTCTGATGAGGAAATAAAAGATTTAAGCAGCAGATTGTCGGATGTAAGGATGTCTATGAATGATATAAAGTTTGCAGACACAGGGGTACAGCTTCAGGACAAGGAAGTGGAATTGTCTGATATCCAGACGAAGATGGCTGAAAGTAAGCGAGTAATTGAGTCAACCCGAAATAAGCTGGTTGAGGATAGATTGGAGCTTTCTTTGCTGGGAGCAAGAAAGGATGAAAACCTTACCCGAATCAATACGCTTGCTGCAAAAGAGAAGGAGTATAGGGCTGCAGTAGATAAGCTGGATAATATAATGCTTATTTATAATGCAAAGGATATTTCTGTGCTGGCTGATACTATAAGAGAGAGGATAACCTCAGCTGTATTGGAGCATGAGAATATCGAACGTGAGATTAAGGCCTTAGACAAGAAGATTGAGAGACTTGCAGAAGGTAGAATTATAAGTGTAAACAGTGCTGCGGCAAAGGTAATAGACTATATTGAGACAAGACATGGTATTCCGGCCATGTATGGAATGGATTATCTGTCAGCTCTCACCATAGAACAGCAAAAGGAGGTTCTTGCAAAGAATCCTGAGCTTCCTTATGGAGTAATAGTCAGAGAGTTTGAAGCAATTAAGGATGATCCCAATATTCTTACGGTTGACACAGGTGACTTCTATGTTCATGTGTATGATATGGAGGCTGTGGAGGAAAAGGCGATATATTATGGTGATAATGCCTTTACAATACATGCAGGGTCAGAATATCTAACGGATCCTGATACAGTAACAAGGCTTATTCAGGCCGAGAATGACAGAAGACAGGAATACAAGGAACGTTTATCCATGAATGAGGAGATTATGTCTACCTATAGGCAGGATCAGGAATTTGTTCTTAGAATTCAGGACAGTGAGGCACTTACGGCAGCTGAGACTTTAAAGAAGCTTAATAAACTGGCAGAACAGCTTGATGAAAATATAAATGAGTGTAACAGTGCTATCACAAGTGGTAAGATTCTCATAGACCGGGAGGAAAAGGCTCTTGCCGAGTACGACATTATACACGGCCAGTGTATGGAGGATATTAACAGATTACAAACTGTCAGACAGCTTTCTGAGCTTATTGAGGATAAGGAGAAGATTAGCAAGGCTGCAAAGGATGATGTTGTAAGACTCAGAGATAAGCTTCAGGAGCTGCTGGGAGAATATGATGATAGGGACAGAGAGCTTGCAGAATTAAAGGCAAGAAGAAATTCCATAAAACAGAAGGCGGATGAGCTTAAATTTGAGTGGGAGAACAATTATAAGGCTTATTATAATATAGACACTGAGTATAAGGTTCTTTCCATAGAGGATGATGAGCTTAAGGCAAGGTTTACGGCAATGCTGTCAATGGGGCAGGACGATGCAAAGGCTGTTGAGGATAAGAGGGCGCTCATGGAAACCCTAAAGAATTCCATGGAAAGAATAATTAAAAATATTGAGGGCCGCGGTGTAAGTATTGAAAAGCTTAGAGATTACGAGTACCGTCATCTTTTGTATCAATCTGATGAAGAGGTTCTTGCAAGCTGTCACAAGAGCATTGATGATACGAGACTACAGCTTGAAGAGATAGAAAAGGATATTAGGAGTAAGGAATCTGCAATCAATAAGCTTGAGGGTAGCATAGAATATGCTATAAGCAATATTGAGGCCGGGTATGGAGAGTATGAGGATTTGGATGCATCTCTGTCAGAGATAGTGGCAGCCCTTGAAAATGGTGAGGCTATGCTTGCCAGAATTGCCAGAGAGGCAAAGGAATGCGACGAGGAATATCGCCGGTATATGAAGCAGCAGGGATATATGCTGGAGCTGTATAAGGATGTAAAGCGTATTGTGACCACCAATGATATCAGCTTAAAGGATGCAAAGCTTTTGATTGAGGACAAGGATAAGCTCAGGGAAATATTTGAGGATAAGCTTATGCGCTTTGACAGGAATAACAAGAGTCTTGAAAAAGCTAAAAATGAGCTGCTCAAATTTAAGGGAAATACGGCGGCTGCACTTGACAGCATGGAGGTATTTGAACTCGCTGCGACCATCCGAGATGATGTCAGTATTCCGGAGAATTATGATGAGGCCTGTGCTCTTGTAGAAAATCTGGGAACAATAACAGAATATATTGCTTTGGAGAGAGACAGAGTTGAGAAGAGTCTGGCGGATATGGAGACAATCAAGGAAAACTTTGAGGAGCAGTGTCTGCAGAGATGTCTTGATGTGAAGACGGAGCTGGATAAGCTGCCAAAGCTCTCTAAGATAATAGCTGATGGAGAAGCCATACAGATGGTTGGACTTAGTATTCCTTACGTTAAGGAGGAGTTTAGAAGACAACGTATGTCTGAATATATCGACAGGGTTGTGGCACAGGCGGATGATTACACAAATGATAAGGACAGGATGAAATTCATACGAAACAGCCTCACATTAAAGAAGCTATTTGGCGTAATTGTAATAGATATGAATGCAATTAAGCTTAATCTGTATAAGAGGGAGAGAATTAAGGAGCAGAGCAGATATCTCAGATATGAGGAAGCTGTAGGAAGTACAGGACAGTCACAGGGTATTTATATTCAGTTCCTGATATCAATCATCAACTACATTTCCGGAATGTACAGAATGGGGGATGAAGATACCAGAACCAAGACTATATTTATTGACAATCCATTCGGAGCTGCAAAGGATGTATATATCTGGGAACCTATATTTGCACTTCTTAAGGCTAATAATGTTCAGCTTATTGTCCCGGCAAGAGGAGCGACACCTGCCATAACGGGAAGATTTGATGTGAATTATATTCTTGGCCAACAGATGCAGGGAGGACGACAGCTGACTGTTGTTACGGATTATACCAGCAGAGTGGATCAGGAAGAGGTTGAATATAGAGATTTAGAATATGAACAGGTAAGCTTTGATTTTATATAAGGCTGCTAAGGATAAGGGGATAAAAAATGCATTACAAAGAGGTAAAGGCTATTCTGTCGCCTCAAAATGGAATGAATCTGTATCGCGGTTGTACCCACGGGTGTATATACTGTGATTCGAGAAGTAAATGCTATCGAATGAAGCATGATTTTGAAGATATTGAGGTAAAAGCAAGAGCGGATGAGCTTCTTGAATATACGTTAAAAAGAAAACGGACAAAAAGCATGATTTCTACAGGTTCTATGACAGATCCGTATGTTCCGATAGAAGAGGAGCTTCAAATGACGAGACGTTGTCTGAATCAGATTGAGCGCTTTGATTTTGGCTTGGTTATACAGACGAAATCAAAGCTGATTTTAAGGGACATTGATATTCTCGACAGGATAAATCGCAAAACAAAATGTGTGGTTGCAATGACCCTGACTACCTATGATGAGGATTTATGTCGCAAGATAGAGCCTAATGTGTGTACCACTAAGGAACGCTTTGAGGTATTGATGAAAATGCAGGAAAGGGGGATTCCTACAATAGTGTGGATTGACCCTATTCTTCCCTTCATCAATGACACGGAGGAAAATCTTCAGGGAATACTGGATTACTGTATAAGAGCGAAGGTTTATGGTATAATGAATCACGGAATGGGATTGACACTGAGGGAAGGAAGCAGGGAATATTTCTATGAAAACCTTGATAAGCATTTCCCTGGTCTGAAGCTTCAATACATGAAAACCTATGGTGACGCATACGAGCTTTTAAGTCCTAACAGTGAAAAGCTTACAAGACTCTTTCATAAAACCTGTGATGAGCATGGTATTATAAGGGATAGAGAGGAATTATTCAGATATATGAGGGAGTACAAGAACAACACCATCGGAACTCAGCTCAGTCTGTTTGATTTCGGAATATAAAGGAGGTAGATTATGGCAAATGAAAACAATTCAGTAAAGAATGAAAATCAGGATCCGAAGCTGACACTGTATACAGCTTCGGCAATGTTGGCAGCACTTGTGGCGTCTTTGGCAACAGTTATCTCATTTATTCTTTTGGGCAACTCAGGTTTTTATGTGACAGAGGCATATTTCGGAGGGGAATTTGAGTCTGAGATAATAGAACTGTTTGTTGATTCTCTGTTTGATACGTCGCAAAGCTCTAAAATTTTTGGCCTTCTGTTAGCTGCGGCTATTTTGACAGCTTTGTCGGCGTTGTTTACAATATTTATAACCATCAGAGCTATTGACCCTTTAAAAAAGCCTTTAATGATTCCGGGAATTATAGCTTCAGTATTAAGTCTTGGAGCAATCATTATGCATGCGGTAACCAGAGGATTTGTGGCAGATTGTATTGATCAATATGAGGTTAATTTTGGATTAGAAGCTGAAACCTCACATCTGTTTAACCTGTTTGATTATTGTCTGGTTGGGGTTATCCTGAATACTGTTATTTTGGTTGTAATGGTAATCGGAATCGGAGTCGGTCTTCTCAGATGGGAGAAGAATGGTATGGCATATTAATACATATTATTTTTAGGAGGAATGGAATTATGAATTTTAAGGATGTTGTTCAGTCAGTTAAGAGTGGAACAAAGGAGGCTGTGGAGGTAACGAAGCTTAAAACTCAAATCAGCAAGGATAAGGGCGATATCAGGGATAATTACGGCAAGATTGGAGAATACATTTATAAGAATTGCAGAGAAAGAATGGAGGATATTCCTGAGCTTGCCAAGCTGATGGTTGAAATTGACAATAGCTTTGTTCATATTGATGCGTGCAAAGAAGAAATTTCAAGAGCGAAGATAAGTGATTAAAACAACGATGGACTAATTATTTGGAGGAAAATAATAAGATGGATTACAATCAGTTAAGCTTAAAAATGCATGAGGAAAATCACGGAAAGCTTGAGGTGGTATCAAAGGTCAAAATTGCTGACAGAGATGACCTAAGCACTGCTTATACTCCGGGTGTAGCTGAGCCATGTAGAAAAATAAGAGATAACAAGGCAGATGTGTATAAATATACCTGCAAGTCTAATATGGTTGCGGTTGTTTCCGATGGTACAGCTGTTCTTGGCCTCGGTGATATCGGTCCTGAGGCTGCTATTCCTGTCATGGAAGGTAAATCTATTCTCTTCAAGGAGTTTGCCGGGGTAGATGCATTCCCAATCTGTCTTGATACTAAGGATGTTGATGAGATAGTTGAGACTGTAAAGCGAATTGCGCCTGTATTTGGAGGAATTAATCTTGAGGATATATCTGCCCCAAGATGCTTTGAGATTGAGAGAAGACTTAAGGAAGAGCTTGATATACCGGTTTTTCATGATGATCAGCACGGAACAGCCATAGTTGTGTCAGCGGGGCTCATCAATGCTTTAAAGCTGGTTGGTAAACCATTTAATGAGGCAAATGTAGTAATAAACGGAGCCGGTTCAGCAGGAATTTCAATCTGTAAGCTGTTGTTGCAGCTTGGAATCGGCAATGTAGTTTTGGTGGACAAGGCAGGTTCACTATGTCCCGGTGAGGATTGGATGAATCCTGCACAGGTGGAAATGGCAGAGATTACCAATAAGGACAGACAGCGTGGACCACTTGCTGAAATCATGAAGGGCAAGGATGTGTTTATAGGTGTTTCTGCTCCAAATATTGTTACTGCGGAGATGGTGGCTTCCATGGCAAAGGATCCAATAGTATTTGCAATGGCGAATCCTACCCCTGAGATTATGCCGGAGGAGGCAAAGAAGGGAAATGTCCGAGTTATGGCAACCGGACGTTCAGACTATCCGAACCAGATTAACAATGTGCTCGTATTTCCTGGTATTTTTAGGGGTGCATTGGATGCCAGGGCAACCGGTATTACAGAGGAGATGAAGATGGCAGCTGCACGAGCTATTGCATCTATAGTTTCAGATGAGGAATTGAACGAGGAGTATATTATTCCCGGTGCTTTTGATGAGAGAGTGGCCAAGGTTGTTGCCAAGGCAGTTGCAGATGAGGCAAAGAAGCTTGGAATAACGAAGTAGTAATTCGGAGGTAGATATGCAGGATAAGCTACAATTGATACAGGATGAAGTGAATAAGGTTGTAAAGGGAAAGGAAAATGTTGTAAAGAAGGTTCTTGCTGCCGTAATAGCCGGAGGACACATTCTCATGGAGGACATTCCGGGAGTTGGTAAGACTACGTTGGCCACAACATTTGCAAGAAGTATGTCCATGGATTACAAGAGAGTGCAGTTTACGCCGGACATTCTTCCAAGTGATATCCTTGGTTTTTCCATGTATAATTCTACTACTAAGGATTTTGAGTATAAGCAGGGGGCAGTATTCACGAATCTTTTTCTGGCAGATGAGATAAACAGGACTTCACCAAAGACTCAGTCTGCATTGCTGGAGGTTATGGAAGAGGGAAATGCAACTGTGGATGGAGTGACAAGAAAGCTGCCGGAGCCATTTGTGGTAATTGCCACAGAAAATCCTTACGGTTCCTCAGGAACCCAGATGCTGCCTGAATCACAGCTAGACAGATTTATGATATGTTTGTCAATGGGATATCCAAGTCACGAGGATGCTGTTAAAATCCTCAAAGGAAATGCGGATAATCTGATTGATAAGGTTCAGGGAATCATTACGGTTGATGAGCTGGTTGCTTTAAGAAAAATGACCAATGAGCTTTTTGTCCGTGATGAAATATATGAATATATAGTTAGTATCGTTGAATTTACCCGTAGGGCAGATGTTTTTTCCATGGGTGCCAGTCCAAGAGGAACAATAGCTATATTAAGAATGGCTAAGGCAATGGCAGTAATAGCCGGGAGAGATTATGTAACAGCCGAGGATGTTCAAAGTGTAGTCAGGGATACTTTGGGACATAGAATAAAGCTCAGTGCCAGAGGAAAAGCACAGGGAATTACAATTGAAAGCGCCTTAGACTTTGTGCTGGCGAATGTTCCTGCTCCAAGATGCTAGGAGCTTTTTGGATTGTGTATATTGCCAATAGTACAGCTGACATTGTCAATGTATGAAGATACAGTGTGTGTAGGTATTTATGTTAGAGAATAAATTTCGTACAATCGGATATTTAATACTGCTTTTTATAAACGGGCTGATGTATTATTTTCTTCACAGTCATTTTCTTTTTATGGTACTTGTCATCATGCTTGTATCACCTATTATTTCCGTGATAATGAGTTTATGCTTAAGGAAAATGCTGTCTGTGGATGTTAAAAATGTAGCTGCAAAGGGTACGATGGGTAGACAAAATGAGGAGGCTTATGTATGTATTAAGATTAATAATCCTTCTTTGTTTGTGTGCCTTGATGCAAAGCTCAATATTACAATTGAAAATACATTTTTTGAAACAAAGGGCGAACAGGTTGTGTCAATACCCATCTTGGCAAAGAGGGGATATGAATTAAAACTGCCAATTATTCCGACATTGCCGGGGATTGTCAGAATTACTGTTGAATCGGTAACCCTTAAGGATCTTATGGGTTTTTGCTTCTTAACTGCAAAAACAGGAGTGACAGGTGAGTTTACGGTTATGCCGGAGCTTATTAAGGATATGCAATATAATGCCGCAGCTATGGATTCAGGAATGCTTGAAAGTGAAGAAAGCACTAAAAAGGGTAACGACTTCTCTGATGTTCAGGAAATAAGAGAATACATTCCTGGGGATAAACTCATGAGTATACATTGGAAGCTGTCTGCCAAGAGGGATATTCTCATGGTGAAGGACAGGGCGAGTATGTCAGACAAGCAGCTGGTAGTTTTGCCGGAGCTGTGTGGGGCAGATAAAAATAATCTAAATGCAATTCTTGCCAATACATACGCTATTATCAGAAATATGATTGAGGATAAAACAACAGTCAGACTAATGTATTGGAGCGTGAATAGTTACGAATATGTTGATACAAGGATAGATTATCCGGAGGAAGAGGACGAGGCATTTGCTAAAATGTTTTATGAGAAGACCTATGCCGGGGCTGATGAAGCGGCATCCCATATGGCAAGTGTAAATCCGGAAATCAAAGCATATCTGCATGTTGCCTCAGGATATGGGGAAATGTCGATGCTAATAAGGGAGAATGTCTAGTGGCAAAGGTGGAGCAACCAAAAGAGAATATACAGCTTTGTGAGGGTGTTAGCCTTTCAGGTTCTTTCTTTGAACAGAAGGAGAACAGGCTATTTACCATTTTCATTAAGGGAATAGTGGTCTATCTCATTGCCATGGGAAGTATAGGCTTTTATTTGTCTGCCTTTGAGATCAGCTATAATGTATTTTTTTGTAATATCATAATATTTGTTATGGCTATTGTTTGTGCACTTTTGTATTACAGACTCTTAGTTGAAAATCTGGGATACCTGCTCCTTCTGGGGCTGTTTGGTTTGACGGTATACATACTTAAAACTTTTATCAATAGTGGTTTTTATGCCATTGTGAATATCACTGTCGATGAGGCGGCTACATTTTTTAATCAGGATATTCAAAAGCTTTATACAGAGCAAATTGAAAACCGATATCTGACGGTAACCTTTGTTGTTTTATTTATCGGAATCGTTCTGGATGTGCTTCTAAATGTGTACATTTCTCGTCGAATGCAATATTTCACGGCTATTTTCATTGTTATGGGGCTTAACATGATTCCTTTGTATTTAACTAAGGAACCGGATAACATTTATATAATCATGTTCCTTATAGGAATTTCCATGGCATATGTATATAAGTCAGGAAAGCATTATCAACCTCAGGTATCCAACAGGAGAGATGATTATATCTTCTCATCCAAAGTAAAAAAGAATTCCAAGACGATTATATCCTATAAGGCAAATTATAGAGTTATGCTTCAGGCAGGAGCTATTGTATCCATATTGATTATAGCAGCAGTAAATATCATTACTGCATTTAAGCCAAAGGATGAATTTAACATTGGATATGAGGGAAACAAATATAAAGACCTCACTATGGCCGCTGTCAGTACGTTTTTAATTGATGGCTGGTCAGGTTTTTTTGAACGGTCAGTAGATGTAGGAGGATTAAATGGAGGAAAGCTGGGAGATGTATCGTCAATTAAGCTTGACCATGCAACAGACCTTACGGTTAGACTTACGCCATATAATTATGACACAATCTATCTTAAGAGCTTTACCGGAGTACAATATAGACCGTATGATAACCAATGGCTTCCATTGTATTCAGAGGCGGGTTATGATTATGAACAGACTCCTGAGGCGGATGCCCTGTCACAGGCATATTATGACGAAAAAAGATATTCTGCCCAGGGACTCATGATTATAAGAAATGTTGCGGCATATCCTTCAGCAGAGTATCTGCCTTATTACACAAAGAATTTTAGTCTGCTTAACGCTGATGAGATTTGTGCAGAGTATTATCCGAGAATGACCAATAACGAGACAATCGTTTCTCCTGAATATTATAGGAATGGCATAACCTATATGGAGGATGAGATGTATGTTCCTGAGGAAAATATTGGAGCCATTCAGGAGCTTGTGGAGGACGCACAGTTATACGGAACTCAGGATGAGATAGTGAATAAGTTGAAGGAATATTTTCAGGAAAATATACCATATACGGTAAAGCCGGGGAAAACTCCTAAGCATGAGGATTTTGTTAATTATTTCCTAACTGAGAACAGAAAGGGATATTGCGCACATTATGCGTCAGCTGCCACACTGACCTTTAGATATCTAGGAATACCGGCCCGATATGTGGAGGGCTATGCCGTTGATTATAATCAGATAATCGATGGTCAGCTGGTAGAGGATGAAAAGTATGATGACTATTTCAAGGGATATTCGGTTTTGGGAGAAACAGCTCTGGTAGAGGTGAATGTTACCGATGCGGATGCACATGCATGGGTGGAAATATATGATGAGAAAAAAGGCTGGTATGTAGTAGATGTTACACCTTACGGAGAAGTAGAGGAGGTAATGGATTTCTGGGAAATGTTCGATGATATGGTAGATTCGGACGGAGATAATTCCACAGGAGGAGCCGCAGCTGCCGCAATAGCTAATTTCCATGTTTCGGATAAGCTGATAAGAAGAATCTGTTATGTAATAATAGGAATAATTGCCACAATGCTGGCATTAATATGTATTATAAAGCTTAGAAGGATGCTTATAGTCGCAATCAAGTATTCTAAGGCAGATATAAATGACAGATTAGTCATAAAATACTCTTCTATGAGGCGTAAAAAGATAAAACGGGATTCAAAGCTTGCGGAGCTTCACAATTATCGTGAACAGATTCGTTATCTGTTTACAAAAAAATATGAGGGTATGGTCCCGGAATATGATTATAATGAGGAATGTCAGGCAATTATTGGAATAATGGAGCAGGCAGGCTTTTCAAATGAGCCTGTAACGGAATCTGATTACAACCGGGTAGCTGAGTGGATTCGTAAAATTTAACGAGGAATATTAGCTTTACATTGAATTTTACTTATAGTAGAATGGCTAATATTAAAGGAAGGTTATACAATGCAGCAGGAAAGTCGAATAGGAAATGCATCCCGAAATATGCTTTTTGGGATGATGTTAAAATTATATCAGATTTTATTACCATTTATCATTAGAACTGCAATTATGTACTATATGGGCTTGGAGTATCTTGGTCTAAACAGCTTGTTTGGCTCACTTCTCTGGGTGCTTAATCTTGCGGAGCTGGGCGTAGGCTCGGCCATGGTTTACAGTATGTACCAGCCTATTATTGATGGTGATTCAAATCAAATATGCGCGCTTCTTAATTTATATAAGAAATATTATAGGATCATAGGTGTGGTTATAGCGACCATAGGGCTTGTCATTACACCATTTATACCTTATTTAATTAAGAAGGACATACCTGAAGATACCGATGTATATGTAGTATATTTGTTGAATTTATTCAGTACGGTATTGTCCTATTGGTTATTTGCGTATAAACAGAGTATTTTGGTTGCACATCAGAGAAGTGATTTGGTGAGCAAGGTCAGGCTTATTACGAATTCTCTCATGTATGGTGCACAGGTTTTGGTAATCATATTTTTCAAAGATTATTATCTGTATCTGATTATTGCCATTATACAGCAGATAATCACCAATTTTATAGTTGCGTTTGTTTCTGCCAAGAAATATCCGCAGTATAAAGCAATTGGTAAATTAGATGACAGAATCATTACGAAAATAAATGGAAGAATAAAGGATTTGTTCTTAACCAAGCTGGGTGCTGTTATCGTATCCTCGGCGGATTCTATTGTTATCTCAGCCTTTCTTGGATTGTCGTTGCTTGCTATATATAATAATTATTATTATATTCTTACCGCTGCCATGTCTTTGGTAAAGGTTGTATTTGACTCGTGTATGTCCGGAATTGGCAACAGCATTTTGACGGACACAAGGGAAAAGGTTTATAAGGATTTAAATACACTTACATTTATTGTTTTATGGTTGGTGGGTGTCTGCGCGGTGTGTCTGCTCTGCCTGCTTCAGCCTACAATGAAGATATGGGCAGGTGAGGACAAGCTGCTTGGTTTTAATGTTATAATTTGTTTTATTGTTTATTTCCTTGTGGATCAGTTAAACCAACTGTTTTTAACTTATAAGGATGCTGCCGGAATATGGCATGAGGACAGATTCAGACCTATTGTGACAGCACTGGTTAATTTGTTGCTGAATATTGTACTTGTCCAGTTTATAGGAATCTATGGGGTTATTCTGTCAACGGTTATCTCAGTTGTATGTGTAGGAATGCCATGGATATTATATAATCTTTCAACAACGTTGTTTAAGAGAAGTCTGAAGGGATATACAGTCAGACTTTTGGGGTATGTTGGAGTAATTGGCATAGTTGCGACAATCACACTTTTGGTATGTAATTGTATTCCGGATGGTGGAATATTACTATTGCTTGTGAAGGCTGCAATCTGTGTTATAGTATCAAATATATTGTTCCTTTTAGCTTATTTCAAAACAAAGGCATTTCAGGAGACAAAGGCAGTTGTTATAAGAATATTGCATAGAGGATAAAGGGTGAAAGGTAATGAACAATTATTATAAAAAGATAATTGTTTTTGGAGGAATATGCAGTATATTGTTGTTGTCCGGGTGTGGAAAGGAAAAGGTCACCATGATAACTGCAGAAAGAACGACTGAGAGTTCAACACAGTCAGGCTATATCGAAGGTGATTCTCCTTATATCGATGGTTCGTATCAGGTGACCGAAGCATCCACAGAGGAGGCTTCTGAGGAAGACAGAGCTATAACGCTGGAGGATATTAGCTATGCAAATCGCGGAGATATACTTTTGATGGATAGAGACGGATATAGTGCAACTACGGTATATTATTCTTCGGGAACTGAAATATATGAGGAAACAGAATATATAGGCTTTGATGAGGATGGCGAATATTTTCAAGGATATGAGAATTCCGAGGGTAGCGCGGAGCTGCTGGATGTAGAAAACCAATGCTGGTATGAGCTGAAAGGAAATGAATTAACTATCCTTATTTATCCGGAGGATGGCGTAGCGGATGTTATGATAGATATTGCCCACAATGGGGTAGTTTATCATCTTCCGACCAATGATGAAGAAGAAATAATAACGGATGTATATAGAGAAAACGGACACTTAATAGTAATGACTCAATATACTACCGGACTTACTGATACATATAGGCGTAAGTTTGTTTTGGATGATCAATATAGAATACTGGAAATATATTGCTATGATGAGGAGGAAGAGCTTTATTCCCACACAAGAACCACAGAGAATTCGGTATTTAATATTCCTGATGATATTGCAAATGTAATAACTTCAACCAGAAAAAGGACTGTAAGTGTTGTGTATACTTTACAGGATGGAGTGGGAAACGAATATCAGTTACCGGCAGCTTACGAAATTTCCATTAAGCTGTATAATAAGAAAGCTTATAGTGATGCCCAGTGTTCGGAGGTCTGGGACAGTAGGAATGCATTAGTCGGGGAATATTATGTAGATGAGGTAATTTATTTGGCAGATTAGGACAGGAGAAAAAAATGCCATTGATAAGATTGGACAAATATCTTGCGGATGCAGGTTACGGAACCAGAAGCAGCGTTAGGGAATTACTGCGAGCATCAAAGGTTTCGGTAAATGGAGTAACAGTTAAGAAGGGCGATAGTAAGCTTGATTCCGGTAAGGATGAGGTTGCAGTAGAGGGTAAAATAATAAAGTATTATGAATTTGAATACTATATGCTGTATAAACCTGCCGGCGTTGTATCAGCCACCACGGATAACAGGGATAAGACGGTAATCGAGCTTATAACAGAAAATAAAAGAAGGGATTTGTTTCCTGTAGGACGACTTGACAAAGATACAGAGGGCTTGCTGCTTATTACAAATGATGGTCAATTGTCCAACCGTCTTCTGACACCGGGAAAGCATGTGACAAAGACCTATCTGGTAATCGTAGATGGTATGGTAACGGATAAAATTGTTTCCGGATTATGTGAAGGGGTGGATATAGGTGATGAGGCTCTCACGAAACCGGCAACAGTGCGAATGCTTAGGGCAGAGGAGGCTGAATCTCAGCTTGAGCTGACAATTACCGAGGGACGATATCATCAGATTAAGAGAATGTTTCAAGCCTTCGGACTGAATGTGATTTATCTGAAAAGGTTGAGTATGGGAAATCTGATTCTTGATGAAAATCTGGCACCGGGGGATTATAGACGACTGACTGAAGAGGAATTGGATAAGCTTAAGAATGGAGGAAACTGATGGATAATTCTAATCAGAAATTGACAAAGGAAGAGCAAATTAAAGAGGCATTTGCATGTCTGCATACATGGGCATATGCCATTGCCGAACAGGCAGGAGTATCGTTGGCAGAAGCAGAGGATTTCTGGAAGTCATTAAAAGCTAATCCGGAGCTTTTGAGTGAATTTGCATATTTTCATGACAAGGGAGAACCACTGTGCAGATTCAGAGTAGAGGGATACTCCGTGGCTGATGTAATGGTTTGGCAAATAGATCATTTCAGGGCACATATGGATAGAATATACACGAACAATAGAAGATATCAGGGCAAG